>JAYTDH010000149.1:0-2713 GCA_043736095.1 Gemmatimonas sp. | reverse complement strand
GCCTTCGAGCGCTCGTGCGGCTCGGTGGCGTCGGCGACGTAGGCTTGGATTACACCGACGGTGCCACCTCCCGCGCCCTGCACAATGCGAGACAGGAAGAGCAACTCGAGCGAGCCCGAATACGCGAAGACCACGTACGCGATGCCGCTCGCGGCGAGTCCGATTAACAATGCCGGCCGACGGCCGTAGCGATCGGAGACTCGACCCCACGCGGGTGCGCTGAGGAGTTGGGCCACGGCGAATGACGAGACGAGGAGCGCGATGACGGTGCCCTCGCCACCCATCCCGACGGAGTTGAGCGCCTCCCACAGCGGCCCATGCCCGACGAAACGCTTCGCGTAGTACGGGAGAAGCGGGAGCACCATGAGGAGCCCCACCATATCCACGAACGCGGTGACCATCAGCACGACGAGCTTGCCCAGCGGACGGCCCTCCATCGGCCGATAGTGACGTCCGGGGCGGGCGCCCGTGGACGGGGATAAACATAACCCGTAAACGACTACTGGTCGCGCTCTGGGAAAGCGGTATGTTCTGAGGGTGATCGCGAAAGTAGGTCGGGCCATCCGGGAGGCATTGGAGGCCGTCGGAGCTGCGGGGCGGTTGACCCTTGAGGCTGGGCGGTCGCTCCGGGACGTGAAGACCTGGGGGCCGAACTTCTCGTTGCAGGCGCGACAGCTGGGGGTGGACTCGCTGCCGATTGGAATGCTGATTGCCCTGTTTACTGGAGTCGTGCTCGCCCTCTTGGCGAGCTACAGCTTCACTGGGGCGGTCCCACGGTACCTCGTAGGGACGTTGGTCCAGAAGACCATCATGCTCGAACTCGCTCCGGTGCTCACGGGGTTGGCGCTCGCGGGGCGTGTGGGGGCGAATATCGCCGCGGAGATTGGCACGATGCGGGTCACTGAACAGGTGGACGCGCTGGAGACGCTCTCGTTCGACCCAATCGCGTATCTCGTGGTGCCGCGCGTACTCGCGGGCACGCTGATGTTCCCGGTGGTCGTGGGCGTGGCGATGTTCGTTGGACTCGGCGCCGGCTGGGCGGCCTCACTCGGGCTGCTCGATCTTTCGACGCCGGAGTTCTTGAAGGGAGTCCGGTTGTTCTTCGATACGTTCGATGTGCGCTATGGCCTCGTGAAATCCGCGAGCTTCGGGTTCGCGGTGACGATTCTCGCTTCCACCTGTGGCTTAGCCACCCGCGGTGGGGCACAGGGTGTCGGTGGCGCAGCAACCAAAGCAGTCGTCCAATCTGCAGTGATGATTCTCGTCCTCGATGCGTTCTGGGCGATGGTCTGGCTGCTCGGGAGAGCACGATGAGAGTGCGGATGCGCGCCGAATGAGGGTCCTATGAAATCGCGATCCAACGACTGGATTGTCGGCGTCTCCGTCTTGGCGGTGATGGCGCTGATTGTGAGCGCGACGCTGTTTCTGCAACAAGCGGAGTTTGGTCGGAAGCGTGTGGAGGTCACGGCCCGCTTCCGCGACGTCGGCAACATGGCGATTGGCAACGCCGCGGTGATCCGCGGCGTGAAAGCAGGGCGCGTGGAGTCAATCGCGCTCGCCGATAGCGGCTGGGTCACGGCGCGCTTCTCGTTAGAGCCCGGCATCAGGTTGCCTCCCGACCCCGTGGTGCTGATTCAAGCCGCAACGCTCTTCGGCGAGTGGCAAGCGGTGGTGACACGCCGCGAAGGTGCGCCCGCGATTCGTGATGTCTACGACCAGTTGGATGACACCGTGAACGCGCCGCGCGGCACGCTCCCCGGTGCGGTGCTCCCAGATATCGCCCAGCTCACCTCGGTGGCCGGTGGAATCGCGGGCAACGTAGCCTCGGTGGCCGAGCGCGTCCGCGTGGCATTCGACGACAGCGCGGCGCGTGAACTCCGCGTGACGAT
This sequence comes from Gemmatimonas sp., assembly GCA_043736095.1. Taxonomy (GTDB): domain Bacteria; phylum Gemmatimonadota; class Gemmatimonadetes; order Gemmatimonadales; family Gemmatimonadaceae; genus Pseudogemmatithrix. The sequence continues at coordinate 824 of JAYTDH010000149.1, read as the reverse complement.
TAAGAACTTCAGTTCGATGTCCACCCAGCTCGCGCGCACCGTGCGGACGCAGTCGCAGAATCTCGATATCATCGCCGCGCAGGTGCGGGCCGGTGCCGGAGATCTCTCCTCGGGCGCGGCGGCACTGCAGCGCTCGGTGGGACGTCTCGATTCGGCGACCTCACAGGGCGAGATCTCGTTGATAATGCGTGAGACACAGCAGGCGGCGACGAATCTGCGAGAGACGAGCGAACGACTCAACGCGCTCACGCGTTCGTTAGAGGGATCCGAGGCGAGTCTCCGCAGTTTCCTCTCCCGTGCTGACTCGATCATGGCGCGCGTGAGTCGCGGCGAGGGCTCGCTCGGGTTGCTCCTCACCAGTCCTAGCCTCTATCGCAACTCGGATTCTTTGATCACCGACATGCGCAGTCTGTTGGCCGATCTGCAGAAAAATCCAAAGCGTTACATCAATCTGAGCATCTTCTGAGCGAACGTATCCGCACCCGGTTCCTGGTTATTGGATCAGGCATCGCTGGGTTACACTCGGCCTGGCGCACGTCGGACCACGGCGAGGTTGTGGTCCTCACGAAGCGCACGTTGCGCGACTCTTCGACGGCGTGGGCGCAGGGCGGGATCGCCGCGGCACTCGGCGCTGGCGATTCGCCGGAGTTGCATCGCATAGACACGCTCGCGGCTGGTGCGGCGCTCTGTGATCGGGCGGCGGTCGAGGTGCTCGTTGCCGAAGGGCCAGCCCGCGTTCGCGAGCTTGCCGACGCGGGCGCGCAGTTCGACACGGACGAGAGCGGACGCTTCACGCTGGGGAAGGAAGCGGCGCACTCCCGCAA
>JAYTDH010000148.1:0-2273 GCA_043736095.1 Gemmatimonas sp. | reverse complement strand
GGGCGTCCCTTGAAGTGTGCGCTGATTTCGGGGGCGCTCTTGAAGTAGAGCCCACGGTCATAGCGCATCCGATCGGGGTCGAGGCGATCCCTTTTGAGGCCGATGCAGAGCAACACATCGTGCGCGGCGTGATCCTCGGCCTTCAGGAAATGCGCATCGTTGGTCGCGACGACCGGAAGCGACATTTCTTTGGCGAGCTTGAAGACGAGATCATTGAGCCGCTTCTGCTCGCCCGCCTCGTGCGCCTGCACCTCGAGGTAGTAGCGATCCTTGAAGACCTCGGCGTACCAGGCCGCGGCGGCCATCGCCTCGGCGTAGCGGTCCTCGAGCAGGTGCTGGGCGACCTCGCCGGCCATGCACGCCGACGAGACGATCAACCCTTCGCTGTGGCGCGCGAGGAGCTCACGATCGATGCGCGGCTTGCCGTAAAACCCCTCGGTGTAGCCCAGCGACGTGAGCTTGACGAGATTGCGGTAGCCGACAGCATCGCGCGCGAGAATTACCAGATGGAAGTAGTTCTTCTCACCGCTCGCGGCACGGGTGCGGAGGCGCCGATCGCCCGGGGCGACGTAAGCTTCCATCCCGAGAATCGGCTTGATGCCCGCCTTCTTCGCTTGCTCTTGGAAGGCCCAGGCGGCATGCATGTTGCCGTGGTCGGTGATCGCGAGAGCGGGCTGCTCGAACTCCTGAGCCCGCTTGATCAGATCATCGATCCGGTTCGCTCCGTCGAGGAGCGAGTATTCAGAATGGCAGTGCAGATGGACGAAGGACATCGGGTCCGAAAGATAGCCGCCGAGGAGGAGTCGTGAGTGGTGCGCCGCAGGAGAGATTGAAGCGACGATGGGGGCGCTGGGCCTTGACGGGCGTGGCGGGCTTGGTCTTGGTCTTTGGGTTCTGGCTCGTGGCGACGCCGCTCGGCCGGTACCTCGCTCGCGCGGGGTGGGAGGAGGGGAAGATCCTCTGGGCGCGGCGGTCGATTGCGGCGCTCGTGGCCGACACCACGACCTCACCGGCGCTCCGGGGACGACTCCAACTGGTGCTGGAGGCGCGCGCCTTTGCTGAGGACTCGCTGGGATTGCCGGCCGGGGAGGTGTTCACGCAGTACACGCAGTTGGCGAGCGACACGCTCGTGCTGCTGCTCTCTGGCGCGCAGCGCGATGCCCTCGAGCCGGTGCTGTGGCGATTCCCGATTGTTGGGCGGCTGCCGTACAAGGGGTACTTCATTCTCGCCGACGCGGTAAAGGCAGAGTCGACGCTCGCGGCCGACGGGTTCGACACCTATCTCCGTCCGGCGTCGGCGTTCTCCACGCTTGGGTGGTTCAACGATCCGTTGCTGTCGACTACGGCGGCGCAGGATTCGGTGGATCTCGTGAATACGGTGATTCATGAGCTCACGCATAACCGGTACTTCGCGAAGGGCGATGCGATGTTCAATGAGAGCTTCGCGAATTTCGTGGGGGCGCGTGGAGCGGAGCGATTCTTCCTCGCGCGGGGTGATTCGACTCGCGCGGCATATGCGGCTGCGCAGTGGGAGGATGAGCGATCGCTTGCAGCGTTTTGGGCGACACTGTACCGCGTGATCGATTCGTCGTTTGCAGCGTCGCCGGGCGACGCGGCGCGCGGGCGGCGGATTGCGGTGCGCGATTCTCTCTACCTCGTGGCGCGCGGCGCCCTAGTGGACTCGCTCGCGCCCGAGTGGCGCACAATCGCGCCTGCGTATGCCGCACGAGTGCGATTAGACAACGCGGCGTTGCTCGCGCGCAGTGTCTATCTCACGGACCTCGAACAGTTCGAGCGCGCGTGGGAGGAGCAGGGGCGCGATCTTCGGCGCGCGGTGGATACGCTTGTGGCGCGACATTCGCGCCGCGCTCGGTGAGTCAACGTCTCTACGAACTCGGCGCCGCGAACCGATTCTTGAGTAGCGCCTTGAGATCCACCTCTGGCGGTTTCACCGGCGCATCGGGGTCGATTGCCGCATCGGGGACTGTCTCCAACGTCACGCGCTGAAAGGCACGCCGCACGCCGCGATCCAAAAAGCGCGAGAGTTGGTCCATCGAGTAGTTCGCACCACGCCGCGTATCATACACGTTGAGTGGATAGCTCACGGCGAGATGATTCCGCGCGCGCGTCATCGCCACGTACATCAGGCGGCGCTCTTCTTCGATTTCGTCGTCGCTGCCGAGCGCGCGGGCCATCGGGAAGTAGCCATCAACAGCCCAGATGACGAAGACTGCGTCCCACTCGCGCCCCTTGGCGCTATGCGCGGTGGAGAG
>JAYTDH010000147.1:0-1568 GCA_043736095.1 Gemmatimonas sp. | reverse complement strand
GGGTCCGTGTATCTTACGCGCTATGCCTCCGTTCGTCGCGCTCCTGCTCGCCGCAGTCATCGGCGCCTTCACGTCGACTGTTCGCCCGATTGCCGATCGGACCACCATCGATCGGACCACCATCGATCGGACCACCGGCGATGGCGTCTACACGGCGGCGCAGGCTGAAGCGGGGGCGGTCCTGTTCGTGGAGGTCTGCCAGAACTGTCACATCCCCGACTGGCAAATCGCGCGCGGCTTCTACGCCAAATGGCATGGACGCCAACTCGCCGAGTTGCTGACGTACGTGCGCCGCGAGATGCCGCAGACTGATCCCGGCGTTCTCACGCCAGAGGAGTACGCGGCCGTCACGGCCTACCTCCTGCGCCTCACAGGAATGCCCGCCGGGCCGGAAGCAATCAATCCGGACCCCGCCACGCTTGGCGGAATCCGGATCGATACGCTCCGCTCACGCTGATCTAGTAGAAGCGCCAGCTCGCCTTGTAGTCGCGCGTCAGCGGCACATTCATCATCCGCGCACGCACGAGTTCCACTGGCATCCGCCCGCCCTGCAGAATCGCATCGTGGAACTCACGGTCCGTCATGCGACCCGTGTCCACGAGTTCGCGATGGAGCGCACGGAACTGCAGGCCGCCGAGCATATACGCGGCCTGATACATCGGCGAGTAGCTCCCATTGAACGAACGACGCACCTCGGCCTCTGCGTTCGCCCGCTCGTGCCCCACGCGCGTGACAAGGAAGTCGACTGCCTCCTGCGGCGTCATGGTGCCGAGGTGGAATCGCAACGAGAAGATGATCCGCGCCGCACGGTGCGAGCGCCAGAAGAGCATCCCCATCCGATCCTCAGGCTTCGGCGCGAATCCCTTGTCCCACAAGAGCATCTCCCACCAGAGCGCCCAGCCCTCACCCCAGAACGGTGTGCTGAAAATCTGGCGATGCACATTGTACCGCGACGTCATGAATCCCTGCAGATGATGCCCAGGGATCAATTCGTGATGCACGGTCGCCAACGAGAAATGCGGATTGTTCCCGCGCATCGCCATGAGCTTGTCATCGTGCTGCATGGAGTCGGTGGGATACGCGACCTGGATGATCTCGCCGCCGAGAAAGAACGGTGACACCAATTGCTGGCGCGGCGGCATCATCTCCATGCGCCACACTTCGTCCGCGAGCGGCGGCACCGTCACGAGTTCGCGATCCGTCACGAACTTCACTGAGTAGCGCGCAAGATCCCGCACCATCGCTGGTTGTTGCCCAGGCGACACGTACGCCTGCTTCACCTTCTCGAGCGCCGCACGCCAGTCGTCGCCGAACCCCATCTCGCGGGCGGCCTTCTTCTGCTCGGCCTCAATCCACGCGAACTCGCGCTCGGCGAGCGCGAGCAGTTCCTGTGGTGTGTACGAGATGAACTCGAACCCGAGATCCGCGGTGACGCCCGCGCTGCCAATCGGATCGCCGATAATCGGCTCCTCGTCGCCGGCCTTCTGTCCAACAATCACTTCGCGGATGGCCTTCGAGTAGTTATCGAACCCCGTGCTGACGCGTCGGTACGGGTCTTCCGTCCACCA
>JAYTDH010000146.1:0-4117 GCA_043736095.1 Gemmatimonas sp. | reverse complement strand
GGGCGCGCAGAAGGACGAGTTGCTTCAGGCGCACATCGCGTCGGTGAAGTCGCACATCAAGGGGTTGAGCGAGAAGAACTATCAGGATCTCTACAAGCTCACCTCGGTGGACTTCGTGCTGATGTTCATGCCGCTCGAGGGAGCGTTCATGGCGGCGATCACCTCGCAGCGCGATCTCTTTCAGCTCGCGATGGACAAGAACGTGTTGATCGTGAGTCCGAGTACGTGCTTGTTCGTGGTGCGCACGATTGCGCATGTATGGCGGCAGGAGGCGCAGTCGCGGAATGCGATTGATATCGCGGATCGCGGCGCGAAGCTGTACGACAAATTCGTGGCCTTCACCGAGGACCTGAACGACATCGGCGAGCAACTCGGCAAGGCGCAGAAGAGCTATGACAAGGCGCGCAACAAGCTCACGGAAGGGAACGGCAATCTGATCAATCAGGTGAAGCAGTTGGAGGCGCTGGGGGTGAAGGCGAAGAAGAAGTTGGCGCCGGAGTTGTTGGCGGCGGGGGATGAGGAGGAGGACTGAGAAAGACAGCAAATAACAATTCATATTGACAATATTAGTGTTCGAGATAATATTAATTGTCATAATGGCCCGCACTCAATCTGCCGATACCGCCCTCCCAGGCGCCGTCTCTGACGCCATCCGCCTCCTCGGCGCGAACCTCCGTCGCGCGCGGCTGCGGCGTCGGATGACGGTGGCCGAGCTGGCGACGCGTGCGCAGATCTCGCGCCCCACCGTGCAGAAGCTCGAGGTCGGCCACCCCGGTACCGCCATCGCGCACTATGCGGCCGTCCTCTGGGTACTTGGGCTCGATGCCCCGCTGCGCGAACTCGCCGCGCCGGACCGCGACGAGGTCGGGCTCGCACTCGAGGCTGCACGCACCCCCTCGTCGGTGCGCGCACGCCGCGAGTTGAGCGACGACTTCTAGCCGTGCAATAGCACCGACGCCACTTCATGGCCACCACGCGCGAAGAGTGTTTCGTCTTTCTTCAGTTGCCGCACTCCACGGAGACGGTGACCTGCGGCCGCTTCGAGCTCGTGCAGCCCGACGGGAGCGCTCCGGTCGGGCGATTCGTCTATGGCCGACGCTACCGAGCGCGCCCCGATGCGGTCGCGCTCGATCCCTTTCTGCTGCCGTTGACGGCATCGGTGAAGGAAACCGCCGACGAGCGCGGACTCTTTGGTGCGCTGCGCGACGCGGGGCCCGATGCGTGGGGGCGCATGACGATTGATCGCGCGCTTGGGCGATCAGAGCTCAGTGAAATCGAATATCTCTTGCACGCGCCGCAGGATGGCGCTGGCGCACTCACCTTCGGGCGCGCCGCCGAGCCTCCGCCACCGTTGCGTCCCTTCAATCAAGTGATGCAGTTGGAAGCGCTGTACGAGATCGCGCGAGCAATCGAGGACGACCGTGGTGGGCGCGAGATGCCGGCACCGGCGGGCATTCCTCCGCAGGTTGTGCAGTTGATCGAGCCTTCCACGGCCATGGGAGGTGCGCGCCCGAAGAATGTGGTCGAAGACACCGACGGGCTCTGGCTCGCGAAGTTTCCCGCTCGTGATGATCCCTGGAACAACGCCGCGGTCGAAGGAGGCTTGCTCGCGCTCGCCAAGCGTTGCGGCATCCGCGTGCCAGTGACCCGTCGTGTGCGACTCGGCGCGCAGGATGTCCTCTTGGTCCAGCGATTCGATCGCGCGCCGACGGGCAATCCGCAGGTGCGCTACTTCCGGCATCGGATGGTGAGCGCCCTGACTGTCCTGCGCGCGAGCGAGTCCCCGGTGGAACGGCGCAACTGGTCGTATCTGTTGCTCGCCGACGAGCTGGGGCGCTGGTCCGCGCGTCCGCGGCGAGATCGGCAGGAGCTGTTTCGACGCATGGTCTTCAACTGCCTCGTGTCAAACACCGACGACCACCCGCGCAACCACGCACTGATTGCCGCTCAGGAGAGCTGGGAGCTCGCACCGGCGTATGATCTCACGCCCACCCGACTCATTGGGCAGACGGAGCGCACGCTCGCAATGGAGATCGGGACCCGTGGGCGGCAAGCGACGAGGGAGAACGTCTGCTCGCTCGCCCCGCGCTTTGACCTCACGATGGCGGAGGCCGATGCGATTGTCAGCGAGATCGGCGCAGTCGTCGCAGCCGAGTGGGAGGGCTGCCTGCGGTTCAGTGGAGCGACGACTCAGGACGTGGAGGCGGTACGACCGGCGATACTCAATGTGGGCTTTGAGTATCGGGCGTCGGAGTAGAGCCGCGTGCGTTAACGGCAGAAAGTTCGGACTGTCAGAGGTCCCCTCCACACTTGAGGTGCAACTCACCCCCAATTCTGGAGCACGCGAATGCACCGATTTCTGTTCGCCACCGTTCTCTCGGTCTCCCTTTCCACCGCCGCGCTCGCCCAGGCCACCCCGCTCCCGCAGACGCGCGAGGGATTCGGCATGTCCTTCGGACTCGGCGGCGGTAGCGCCGGCTCCGAGTGCGACTTCTGCGACTCCGAGCGCACCACCGCACTCTCCGGCTACCTCCGGCTTGGCGGCCACGTGAACCGCAAGGTCTTCGTGGGCTTCGAGTCGAATGGCTGGACCAACAGTGAAGCGGGAGTCGATCAGACGCTTGGCTTCTACGGCGGCGTCGTGCAGTTCTATCCCAACCCTGAGCAGGGCTTCTACTTGAAGGGCGGACTGGGACTCGCGCTGTACTCAGAGACCGATGGAATTGACGAGATCAACTCGAGCGCGCTCGGACTGAGCGCGGGACTTGGTTACGACTTTCGAGTCGGGAAGAACTTCTCGCTGACGCCCTATGCCAACTTCCTGATGTCCACGAAGGGGGAGCTGACCTTCAATGATGAATCGACGGGGCTGAATGTCTCGGCGAACCTGATTCAGTTTGGGCTGGGGTTCACCTGGCACTAAGCGGCAAATGAGCGTCGCATGATGCCCATCGCCGTCGCGGACGGCGGTGGGCACTCGTGCGAACCGCGATGCATATTCTCCCGATGGAACGCTCCTCCCTGGCAGCGTGTGCTGCTGGTGCTCTCGCGGGCATTCTCCTACTGCCCATCGGCGTCGTTGCGCAGTCTGGCTGCGGTACTGAGCGCTGGCCGGTTAAGACCTTCGCCGACCGCGACGCCGCACTTGTAGACACCATCGCAACACCCACCAGCGTCGCCGAGCTGGCTCGCATGCCGCGTCCAGACGGTCCCTTCGAGCGCGACCAGCGCACCGCGCCGATTGAAGTCACGCGCTTCCTGCTCCGCGCGCGCATCGCGCGAATTCTGCCCGAGCAGGATGATCTTGACGTGCACGTCGTGCTCCGCGATCTCGACATCGACTCGATTACCATCGTCTCGGAGATCCCTGATTCTTCCTGCGCACCGACGCCGACGCTCGGGCATGCGTACAACGAGGCGCGCCGCGCACTCCGGCGCGTTCCACGTGATGGAATCGTGGAGGTCGTCGGCGTTGGCTTTTTCGATTACCAGCATGGCCAGTCCGGGATGGCTGCCAATGGGATTGAGATCCATCCCATTCTGATGGTCCAACCGCTTGCTGGCGTGGCACGAGATACGAGCAGCGCCACTGGACAGTGCCGTAACGGCACCTTCACGCTCACCGCAGCACTCGGAACCGCTTGCGAGCGCGCTGGCGGCATCGCCCTCTGGTGGGGAGTGCGCGGTGCGGGGAATCTCCGCCCGCCGCTCGCGTTACGAAGAGAGGGGGCTGCGCTGAGCGATGACGCACGCCGAACCGAACGGATCGAGGTAGGCACCGATACGGTGTGGATTAATACCAATTCCAAGGTCTATCACTGCCGCGGCTCGGCGACCTATGGGAACACGACGCGAGGGCGATACGCGACTGAGGCCGAGGCGGTTCGCGACGGAGCGCGGCCAGCGGGTGGACGGCGGTGCGGGCCGACTGATTGATCCGCCTCTCCCCATCCGGCAAGCGAGCAATGATCTCAAGCTCTCCGCTCGTGCTTGCCTCAGTTCATAAAGCGGCATGTTGCGTCGCTTCTCATCGCAACGCGCGCCGCTAGTTGACGTACGTCAGGAACCGCATGCACCCGACAATCCGATCATTCCCCGTCAGACTCCCGGCGAACTC
>JAYTDH010000145.1:0-3007 GCA_043736095.1 Gemmatimonas sp. | reverse complement strand
ATCTCGTTGTAAAGGCCCGCCGCGCGAATCTCCTCGAGGTAAATCGCATCCGCGCGCCGCAACGTCTCGACGTTCACGGGGTCCACCGCACCGAGCACGCGTATCGCGAGTCCCGGTCCGGGAAATGGATGCCGCCCGACCATTTCCTCTGGCAGGCCGAGCTCGCGCCCGACATTGCGGACTTCATCCTTGAACAACTCGCGGAGCGGTTCGATCAACGCGAATTTCATATCGGGCTTCAGCCCACCGACATTGTGATGCGTCTTGATCACCGCACTCGGCCCGCCCTTCGCACTCACCGACTCGATCACGTCGGGATACAGCGTGCCCTGCACGAGGAACTTGGCGTCGTGTCCCGCAGCGGCCGCCGCATCTTCGAACACGTCGATGAAGGTGTGTCCAATTGCCTTGCGCTTCGCCTCGGGGTCAGCGAGTCCGCTCAGTGCGTTGAGGAACCGATCCTCCGCCCGCACCGTGATGAGCTTGATGCCCAAGTGCTGTCCCATCGTACGCTCGACCTGCTCACGCTCGTGCAGGCGCAGCAATCCGGTATCCACGAAGATGCAGGTGAGCTGATCGCCGATCGCCTGATGCACGAGCGCTGCCGCCACCGACGAATCCACACCGCCGGAGAGCCCGCAAATCACCTGCGCATCTCCCACCAGCGCACGAATCTTCGCCACTTCCTGCCCAATAAAGTGCCCCGGCGTCCAATCGGCGTGGCACTTTGCAATCTGAAACAGAAAGTTCTGGATGATGTCCGCGCCGCGCACCGTGTGCGCAACCTCAGCGTGGAACTGGATCGCGTGGATCGGCTTGCTCCGATGCCGGAACCCGACAACGGGATTCGAATCGCTCGACGCGGTGAGCACGTAGCCCTCCGGCACCGTCTCCACGTGATCGCCGTGGCTCATCCACACGGTGGAGCGCTCATTCGCCTCGAAGCCGCTGAACACCCCGGCGTTCTCCGTCACCCGCATCTCCGCGCGCCCGTACTCGCGGTGCCCTCCGCCCTTCACTTCGGCGCCCGCCTGCTTGGCAATCCACTGCATGCCATAGCAGACGCCGAGTACTGGCGCGACGTCGAGGATCGCCGAATCAAAGTCCGGCGCACCGTCGTCACTCACCGAGCTCGGGCCGCCTGACAGAATAATCGCCGTGGGCTTCCACTCCCGGATCCAGGCCAGCGACCGCGTCGGCGGATGGATCTCCGAGTACACGCGCGCCTCGCGCACGCGACGAGCGATGAGCTGCGTGAACTGCGAACCGCAGTCGAGAATCAGGACCCGTGACCCATCGTGCATCAGACTTTCCACTCCGCGCTATCGAGCTTGATGAATTCGACTTGCTTGGTATCGAGATCGAGAATCGCCGCCGAGGGCGCGCCGTAGAGCCAGCCGCAGGCCTCACCGGGATTCACGATCAGCGTGTCGTTCCGCATCTTCATCTCCTGCAGGTGCGTGTGCCCGTGCACAACAACGGAGTGGGCGAGCACCGATCGCTCGCCGACATCACCGATGTCATGCACAATCAGCACCTTGTGGTCCTGTACCTTCATCGCGTGCGGCGACTCGAAGAGCTCCAGCCCCATCCCCTGCGCGGCGAACGCGGTGAGACCTTCGTGATCTCCATCGTTCCGGCCAAAGGTCCCGGCCATCGCGATGCCGTGATCCTGGAACGGCTTGAGGGAGAACGGCGAGCAGTGGTCACCAGCGTGCATCACGAACGTCACGTCACGCTTCAGGAACTCGCGCAGCAGCGCATCGATCGCTGGCACCCGGTCGTGGGTATCCGCCATCAGGCCGATTCGCATCAGACCTCCGTCCAAACAGGAGAAGAGGACTCGTGTCGCACGAGATCCTCGTACGTCTCGCGTGCCGTGACCACGGCAAAGCGCGATCCATCCACCATCACTTCGGCCGCCAACGGACGGGCATTGTATCGCGATGCCATCGCCGTTCCGTAGGCCCCGGTCGTGTGCACCAAGAGCAGGTCGCCCGGTTGCACATCCGGCAATGTCCGCTCAAGTCCGAGAAAATCTCCAGTCTCACAGACCGGCCCGACAACATCGGCGGTCAGGGTTCCCGTCTCGGGCCCAACGGCTTCGATCCGATGATACGCGTCGTAGTGCGAAGGACGGAGCAACTCCGTCATCCCCGCATCGCAAATCAGGTACGTCTTGCCCCCGCTCACCTTGCGGTAGAGCACGCGCGTCAGCAACGCGCCGCTCGCGGCCACCAAGTAGCGGCCATGCTCGACAATTAACTCCACGTCACCTAGCGACTTCGCGGCGTCTCTCAGGATTTCGCCATAGCCCTCAAGATCCGGCTCGGGCTCGTCGTGGTACGGGACGGGCAGTCCGCCGCCGGCGTCGAGGTAACGGATGGTCGCACCTTCCCCGCGGAGCGCCTTCGCCAGCTCCACCAACCGCGCGAGCCCTGCGCGGTACGCGTCAAGCGAATACAGCTGCGAGCCGACGTGCATATCGAGCGCAACAAGCTGAATGGACTTGAGCGCGTGCGCCAATCGCCCAAGCATCAACGCGTCGTGCATCCCGATGCCGAACTTGTGCCCCTTCTCCCCCGTCGCGATGTAGTGATGCGCGTTCTTGACATCAACTTCAGGATTGATGCGCAGCCCAACTGGCACGCGCGCGCCCTTGGCCGCCGCGATCGCGGCGAGCATCCGGAGCTCGGCTTCACTCTCGACATTGACGAGCTTCACCCCCGCATCGACTGCTTCTTCGAGCTCGCGACGCGTCTTCCCCACGCCGCCGAACACAATGTCTCGCGGCTTGAAGCCCGCGCGCATCGCGCGATACAACTCGCCGCCAGACACCACATCGACCCCACAGCCGAGGGCGAGCAGTTCGGCGAGCACGGCCGCATTCGCGTTGGCCTTCAGCGAGTAGTGGATGCGGTGCTGCGTTCCCTTGAGCGCGTCATGGAGCTTGCCCACGCGATCACGGATAATCCCCGCGCTGTACACGTACGTCGGCGTCGCCGCC
>JAYTDH010000144.1:0-2395 GCA_043736095.1 Gemmatimonas sp. | reverse complement strand
GAGGTCGACGGATTGAGCGTCGCCCCGGCTTTCACGCCGAGTTCCTTGATGCGCATCAACTGCCGATGCAGATGCGGCGCGGTCTCAACGTGAATCGTGATCGTGTCTGCGCCGGCCTTGGCGAAGCTGTCGAAATACTTTTCGGGCTCCACCACCATCAGGTGACAGTCGAGCGGGAGTTTCGTGAGCTTCTTGCAGGTCTCCAGCACCTTCACGCCGAAGGTGAGGTTCGGCACGAAGACGCCGTCCATCACGTCCACATGCAACCAGTCTGCACCGCCGGCCTCAAGCATCGCCAAGTCATCGGCGAGCTTGCCGAAATCGGCCGAGAGCAGCGAAGGCGCGATGCGCACGTGTTTGGACTTCACGCCTCGACTCCTCGGCGCAAACGCGCCGCGAACGAACCATCGGTTCCGTGGCGCTGCGGTAAGACACGCAGGCGTCCCGCGTCGAGCACCGCATCGGGCACGGTGCCTTCCGGTGGCGGCTCGAGAGTCCATCCAGCGTGATCCGCGAGGAACGACCCAACCTGCACGTCGTTCTCCTCGGGCTCGAGCGAGCAGGTGGAATAGATCAGGAGGCCGCCAGGCATCACGCACTTGGCCGCGCCACGTAGCACCGCGCGTTGTGCCGCCGCCATCACGGCGAGGTCGCTTGTTCGCAGGCGCCAACGTGCATCCGGATGGCGGCGGAACGTCCCCGTCCCCGTGCAGGGCGCGTCGACGAGCACGGCATCGAATTCGCCCAGTGTGCCATCGCGCGCATCGGCCATCGCCGGATCCACGTTATCGAGCCCGAGACGTTCGATGGTTTCGATCAAGCGCGTGAGACGCGTTTCACTTGAATCGGCCGCCGTCACATGCGCGGCGGTGCGCGAGAGTTCCACCGACTTGCCCCCTGGCGCCGCACAGAGGTCCGCGACCTGAGCACCAATGGGGATGGCCGCGTAGCGCGTGACGAGCGTCGCGGCAGGATCCTGCACGAAGCAAAGGCCCTGCTGGAACGCGCCGACCGACGTGATCACGGTGCCCGGCGCGAGAAGCATCGAGTCCTCGACAAGCGGCGCATCGGTGACGCCGACGCCGGAGGTCTCAAGCATCGCTTCGAGCTGCTCACGCACCACGCCCCACGGGCGCACAATCAGCGGCGCCTCCCGATTGTTTGCCTCGAGCAACGCGCGCGTCTCGTCCGCGCCCCAGCGGGCCACCCAGCGGGCCACGAGCCACCGCGGATGCGAGTACTCGACCGCCAACGCCTCGACAGGATCTGTCGGAAGATCAGCGCCGAGTGTCTCGCGCTCGCGGTCGAGGCGACGCAACACCGCGTTCGCGAGCCTCGACGCACCCATCCCATGGCGCTGCTTGGCGAGTTCCACGGTCTGGGCAATCGCCGCATAGGCCGGCACGCTTCCCATGTGGAAGAGCTGGTGCACGCCGAGCCGCAGGAGATCGGCGAGATCGGCATCGAGGCGGGCGAGCCCACCACGCACCCGCGGCGCGAGCAGGTGATCGATCCACCCGCGCTTGCGCAGCATTCCCCACACCAGCTCTTGCGTCCAGCGGCGATCGCGCGAGTCGAGCTCCGCCGCGCGCCGATCAAAGGCGGCGTCGAGCAGGAGTCCGGTGCGGAGATCCGCGAGCGTATCGGCGGCGGCGACGCGAGCGTCGGTCACGAGCGTGAGGGTCGATGGCATACCCTGCAAAGATAATCGGTCGGGGGAGCCCTCGGCCGCCGCCTGAGCCCGCGTGTCGCGTGTCGCGGGCACTGCGCGAGGCTACGTCGGAAGATCCCAGCGATCGGCCACGGACACGCCACGCCCTTGCGCCCAATCGAGCGCGGCCACGCGTTTCCGGCCCGCTGGGTGCACCGTCTCCACCGCGACCGCCCCGCTTCCGCAGGCGATAATCATCCCCATCTCACCGACCTCGAGGACCTCACCGGCGTCCCCGCGGCGGTCAGTGATCGCGCGCGCGCCAAACAACCGTGTCTCAGTCTCGCGCACCACGCCCCAGGCACCCGGTCGCGGGTCGAAGGCGCGGATCGCCCGCGCGACCTCGTCGGCGCTCTTTCGAAAATCGAGCCGCGCCATCGGCCGATCAATCTTGCTCGCGTACGTCACCTGCGACTCATCCTGCGGCCGTTCCTCAATCGCTCCGAGTTCGAGGAGCGCGAGCGCTTCAACAATCGACTCTGCACTGAGCTCCGAGAGCGCTTCGGTGAGTTCGCCCGCCGTGATCGAATCGGGCAGCGTCACGCGTGATTCAAAGAGCACGGGCCCCGCATCCAACTGCCGGACCATCCGCTGGATGCTCACACCCGTCTCGGTATCGCCAGCGAGAATCGCCGCTTGGATCGGTGCCGCGCCGCGCCATCGCGGCAGCAACGACGCGTGAAT
>JAYTDH010000143.1:0-6963 GCA_043736095.1 Gemmatimonas sp. | reverse complement strand
TGGCTCCTCACCCATCGACTTCTTCGTTGGCCTGCGCTCCGTCCTGATGATTGGCTCGCGAACGCTGCGTGGCGATCCACCGTCGAGCGGCCCGATTCCCACCTCCCGAGGTATCGGCCATGTAAACCAGCTTGCGTTCGGCGTTCGCATGGGCAAAGACTAAGGTGTGCTTCCGCTCGCCGTACTCGCGCTCGCTAACCCTCTAGCTTAAAGCGCACGACAGATCCGCTCAAGCCATTCGCAATCGCGCTCAAATCGCCCGTGCTCGTGGCCATAGCTTGCAGCGCGGCAGCCTGCTCCTCGGTGTCAATCTCCCCGCGCGTTCGGTCTAGCCGCTGAAACGCCCAATCGCCCTCGCGCACCGCTGACTGCACCTGCTTCACGCGCTCCCCAATGGTCTGACTCGTCTCCGCGACTTCGGCGTTGAGCGAACGCGAACAGGTTCGGGTTCAGTTGTTATCGCAATGTCTCCGGCCGGCAATCTGATTGTCAATGATTGGCGCCTTAACGGCTTCGCATGGCCGTCCGGCGTTAACTCAGGTTGCATGGACACGGCGTTGTGGCGCCCCCGAAACGACCGCACGCCTCAAGCAACTCATCGATGTGCAGCCACATCACGTCCGCACGCTCACGCTCGACAACGGCACGGAGTTCCACGCATACAAGCAGCTCGAGGCGATGGTCGACACCGTGTGCTACTTCGCGACGCCGCACCATTCCTGGGAGCGCGGTAGCAACGAGAATGCGAACGGACTGATCCGGCAGTACTTGAAGAAGGGCGTCTCGATGGAGCACCTGACGCAACGCGACTGCCAACGCATCGCAGATAAACTCAACCGCCGACCGCGCAAGCGGCTCGGCTTCAAAACCCCGGAGTAGGTCTATGCCGCGTAGCGCTCAGTGTTGCACTTCACGGTTGACTCTACACGCCGCTGTCGAGGTGATTGGCGGTGCAGCGCAGAGACGCTGCGGATTGTTTTGTTAGGTGGGAGTGTCAACCAGACTGGGGCAAGATCCTTCATCAGCAGCAAGCCTCGCGACATGGCTGGGTTCCCTGGCTCACCGCCGCATCGACGGCCCACCATCGAGCGCGAAGACGGTGATGGTCGCGGCGCCCGGGAAGGCGTCGATCCAAAACCCCGATGGGCGTCCGGAGGCGACGGCGATGTACTGCGTCCCACCGACGTCGTATGTCACGATACCGACGCCGACCGAACCGCCGGTGTTGTGGCGAGAGCGCACATCCCCGGTCGCGGCGTCGAGCGCGATCAGATCGCCGTTGAGTTCGCCCGCGAAAATGAGTTCGCCACCGGTCGCGGTCACTGCCGCCACCATCGGACGCGCAGAGCGGTAACGCCAGCGCACTTGACCCGTTGAGGCGTCAACGGCAGTCAGCCATCCCTGCGATACCGAGTCGGGCACGATCGTTCCACCGAGGTAGTTCTGTCCCGGCACGAACTTGATTGAATCGGCAGCGGCTTCAAAGAACGTGCTGCACCAGTCCACGGCTGGCGTGACCAGTACGTTCGCGCCGGGGTGGTAGGCGGGTCCGTTCCACTCGACACCGCCGAGCACTCCGGGGCAGGCATGCGTGCCCTGCTGCGTCACGGGCGCACGGTAGAGCGGCGCAATCTGCGTGAAGTCCCAATCGTGGTCGTCGTTGGGAACCATCTGTTCGTACCACACCAGCCTACCGGTCTGCAGGTCGAGCGCGAGCGCCGAGTTGGTGTAGAGGTTGATGCCGCCGCGCAGCTCCTCCGGAAAGTCGGGGGCGGGATTCGTTGCGGCCACGTGCAGAAGGCCACGCGCGGCATCGATCGCAAATGGGGTCCACACGCCGCCGCCGCCGATGGGGAACGGCATGTCGTGACGCCACGTCTCGTAGCCCGGCTCGCCAGGACCTGGCACGATGTTGAAACGCCAAACAGGGGCACCGTCGTCGAGGCGGAAGGCGCCGACCCAGCCGCGGATGGCGTTCTCGCTCACGGCGGGGCCGATGTAAATGAGATCGTCGTGAATGATCGGTGGCATCGTGATGCGCTCGCCGATGTTCGCGTCGGCGATGCGACGCGACCAGAGCAACTTGCCGTCCGCGGCGTCGAGGGCGATCGTGCTCCACGTGGTCGTCAGGTACATCGTTCCTTGATGCACGATTGGGCCGGGCTGGAACGAGCCGCCTTCGCCGACCTGGAACGAGCACGCGACGCGGAGGCGATTCGCGTTGCGCGTCGTCACTTGCCGCAGCGCGGAATAGCGCGTTCCCGCGAGGTCGTGTCCATGGACGAGCCAGTCGCGCGAACCCGACTCGGCCGCAAGCAACTCAGCCTGTGAGGGGCCGACGCCGGTCGGCGTTCGTCCACGCGGTCCCTCCTGATAGTCCGGCACGATGCGCTTGATATCCCACGGCGTTGTGACGGTCGCCGTGTCGGCAGTGGCGCTGCCCGTTGCGGAGGCCATTGCGGGGATTCGGGTGCGCGCGAGCAGCGTGCGATCGGCAATGAGCCGCTGTGCGCCCGCGGGGACTCCGTTGCGCTCGAGGAGGTACGCGGTGACGGCGAGGTATTGGTCGTTGGTGAGCGAGCCCTGTTGGCCCGGGGGCATTGCGGTGCGGATCAGCGTGTACAGGTCATCCAGCGAGCGTTCCGCCGAGGACCACCTGGCGCGGAACTCGGCGCTCGCGAGCGCGCTCGATGTCGCCCCCTGCAACTCGCCACCATGGCACGCGGCGCAGCTGCGCGCGTACACTCCGCGCCCTTCATCCGCCTGTTCCCTGGTGTACGTGGTCGCCGCTGGGCCCTGGTGCGCCGAGCGTGGAGGTCACCACGGCGAGAAGGAGAGGCGAAGCCAGGCGGGCGAGTCGGAACACGGGAGTCTCGAAGGGAGCGGAGCCAGTCGGGGAGTGAGGCGCGAGAACGTAGCGCACGCTCGGCGGCGTGGCAATCGATATCGGGTTGCGTCTCCAGCGCGTTGTGCCGCGGCGGCCCGCCCTCTCTCGCTTCTACTTCTTGAGCGCAGGGGCCGGCGCGTCGCTGTTCCAGCTATTCGCTTGGATTCGCCAGTTCCCATTCACGTGCTTCCAGACGTTGATGTACTTGCCGCGCTCCGTAACGCCTTCACCATAGGTGTGCACGTAGATGCCTTCGTCCACGATCTGCTCGGCGTTCCCAATAGAAGGCGGTCGTCTCTTCGCGAAACTCGGAAATGCCGGCCGCGAGGAACTCTACGGTCAACGCATGGATCGCCTGAATGCCGATTGCTGCTGGAGCGCCGGGATGCTGGAAGCGCGCGAATGGAGCCATGAGACTGTTCCTGAAAGTGGAGGCGCACATTCTCCGGTAGACGAGTCGATCCATATGGGGGGCACTCGCGTGCGCCTGGAGCCCGACTTGCTGAGTCAGGCGCGCGGCGCTGGTGAGGTCGGCGATCGTGGCCGAGCTACGGCTCCCGGCTTACACGTCGGCCTCAGCTACTCCAGACTCGGCTCCCACGCCTCCGCCTCACGCGGCTTGAGATGCGGATCCCGCTGCAACATCCGCACGCAGGTGTTCCACCGCAGGATCGCCTCGTCATTCCCCGCCGGCCGCGCATTCTCCGCCTTGGCGTACCAGACAAGCGCTTTCTCGATCCAGTCGAACGCCATCTCCGCCGCCCGCGGCACGGCGCGGAGTAGCACCGACTTGGCCCAGCGCTCCGCGATCACGCCGTTGTAGTAGGCGTGTTTGTACGGATCGCTCAGCCGACCGACCGCCGTACCAGCGCGCGCCAAGTCCTCGGCGCGCCCGGTCGTGAACTGGTCGGTGATCGCGAGCACATGCATCACCAGTGCCTCGACGTTCTCCGGCTCGATCGCCAACACGTCGAGACAGATGCTCTCGGCCGCGATCGAGTCGTTGAGTACGCGGTAACGATGCCCTTTGAGCAGCGCGGTCGCCACGCCTTCCCTCGTGATCGGCTTGAGCTGCGGTTGCGAACGTGTCATGTGCGTTTCCCCCGGAGAAGGCGGACGAACTTCACTACTGGATCGTAGAACTCGTCGACCACGCGTTCCTTGAGCGGGATGATCGCGTTGTCGGTGATGGAGATGTGCTCAGGGCACACCGTGGTGCAGCACTTGGTGATGTTGCAGTACCCGATCGCGTGCTCGTCCTTGAGGTCGCGCATGCGGTCCTCAGTGTCGAGCGGATGCATCTCGAGCGCCGCCGTGTAGACCAAGTGCCGCGGCCCGATGAACTCGTCGTGCTTCTGATGGTCGCGCAGCACATGACAGACGTCCTGACACAGGAAGCACTCGATGCACTTCCGGAACTCCTGCACACGGTCCACATCCGACTGCATCATGCGCCAAGTGCCATCAGCGGCGTCGGGGGCGCGCGGCTTGAACTTCTTGATCCGCTTCTTCTGCTCGAAGTTCCACGAGACATCGGTCACGAGGTCGCGCACGTGCGGGAAGGCGCGCATCGGCTCGACGGTCACCGGCTCGTGCGCCGGCAGTTCATCCATGCGCGTCATGCACATGAGCTTGGGATTGCCGTTGATCTCGGCCGAGCAGGAGCCGCACTTCCCGGCCTTGCAGTTCCAGCGGATGGCGAGGTCGTTGGCGTTCTCGGCCTGGATCTGGTGCATCGCGTCGAGCACCACCATGCCTTCGGTGATGTCGGTGGTGTAGTCCTTGAACGCGCCGGTGCCGCGCTCGCCGCGCCAGACCTTGAAGGTGTGGGCTGTCATTAGGCTTTCTGCTCCTCGATGATGGCCTTCAGTTCGTCGGGCATGGGCGGGATCGCGCGTCGCTCGAGTTCCATCGCACCGGTGCTGCCCTTGCGCAGCACGATGTTGAATGCCGCGTAGGCAGGGTCCTTGTCCGGATAGTCGTCACGGAAGTGGCCGCCGCGGCTCTCCTTGCGCTCGATCGCCGCGCGCGTGATCGCCTCGGAGACGGTCATGAGGTGATGCAGGTCGAGCGCAGTGTGCCAGCCGGGGTTGTACTCGCGGTTGCCGTGCACGCCCACCTTGGTCGAGCGCTCGCGCAACTTGGCGACGCCGTCGAGCGCCTGACGCATCTCGCCCTCCTCGCGCACGATCCCGACCAGCTTCTGCATCATCCCCTGCAGTTCATGCTGGATTGCATACGGCGCCTCGGGACTCCCGCCACGCTCGAACGGTTCCAGTGCGGCCGCCACCGAGGCATCGGCATCCACTGGTTCCATGCGCACCGCAGCGTGCGTCTTGGCGAACGCGACCGCATGCTCTCCCGCGCGCTTGCCGAACACGAGCAAATCCGAGAGCGAGTTCCCGCCGAGCCGGTTGGCACCGTGCAGTCCGGCGGCGCACTCGCCAGCAGCGAAGAGCCCCGGCACGTTCGACATCTGCGTGTCACCGTCCACACGGATGCCGCCCATGATGTAGTGCGTCGTCGGGCCAACTTCCATCGGTACCGCCGTGATGTCGATATTCGCGAGCTGCATGAACTGGTGGTACATCGACGGCAACTTCTTGCGGATATGTTCGGCGCCCTTGGGCACGCGCTCCTTGATCCAGGCGATGTCGAGGAACACACCGCCGTGGGGGCTGCCGCGCCCCTCGCGCACCTCGCGCTGGATGCAACGCGCCACATGATCGCGCGTGAGGAGTTCGGGTGGGCGGCGCGCGGTCTTGTCACCCTGCGTGTAGCGCCAGCCCTCCTCTTCGCTGTCGGCGGTCTGGCTCTTGTAGTTGTCGGGGATGTCGTCGAACATGAAGCGCTTACCGTCCTTGTTGCGCAGCACGCCCCCCTCGCCGCGCACGCCCTCGGTCACGAGGATCCCCTTCACGCTCGGCGGCCACACCATCCCCGTGGGATGGAACTGCACGAACTCCATGTCCACGAGCTCGGCGCCGGCGTCGTAGGCGAGCGAGTGCCCGTCGCCAGTATACTCCCAACTATTGCTCGTGATGTCGAACGCACGACCGATGCCGCCGGTCGCGAGCACCACCGCGCCGCACGAGAAGAGCTTGAAGCGACCGCGCTCACGGTCATACGCCATTGCGCCCGCGACGCGGTCGCCGTCCTTGAGCAGCTGAACGACGGTCACTTCCATATGAACGTCGATGCCCAGATGGATCGCATGATCTTGGAGCGTGCGGATCATCTCCAGGCCAGTGCGATCACCCACGTGCGCGAGTCGCGGATACCGGTGCCCGCCGAAGTTGCGCTGCAAGATGCGGCCGTCACTGGTGCGATCGAAAACCGCACCCCAGGCCTCGAGTTCACGCACGCGGTCAGGTGCCTCCTGCGCGTGCAGCTGCGCCATGCGCCAGTTGTTGAGGTACTGCCCACCACGCATGGTGTCGGCGAAGTGCACGCGCCAGTTGTCGCGGTCGTCCACGTGGCCCATCGCCGCCGCCACGCCGCCCTCGGCCATGACCGTGTGCGCCTTGCCAAGCAGCGACTTGCAGACGAGGCCGACGCGTGCGCCACCGGCGGCCGCAGCGATCGCCGCGCGCAGTCCCGCGCCGCCGGCGCCGATTACCAGCACATCATGCTCGACCCGCTCGTACTCGGCCATCTAGAGGATCCTCAGGTCGGTCAGCACGCCCATGGCGCAGAGGCGGATATACACGTCGGTGAGCGCCACGCCGAACAGGCTGAACCAGGCCCAGTTCATGTGGCCGCGGTTGCAGGCGCTCGAGCAGTCATAGGCGAACTTCCGGAGCGGGGCGTTGGACATGCGGTCCATGATGCCGCCGACGATGTGGCGCATGGAGTGGCAGCCGATCGTGTAGCCCGAGAGCATCGTGACGTTCGCGAACATGACGACCGTGCCCACGCCGATCCCGAAGCGCTCCACGCCACTGGCGTCAAGAAACCAGAGCGCGAGGTAGGCGTCGTGCCAGAGGAAGACGAGGAAGATGAACGAGAGCAGCAGCCCGTAGCGGTGCACGTTCTGCATGATGAGCGGGAACGAGTTCTCGCCGAGGTAGGTCTTA
>JAYTDH010000142.1:0-6143 GCA_043736095.1 Gemmatimonas sp. | reverse complement strand
GTGTCGCCGCGTAGCGGCAACTTCGACCTCTACCTCGTGCGTGCCGATGCCAGCATGGCCGGTCCCGCCGAGCTCGAGCAGGTGACGTTCCAGGGCACTTTCGACGGCTTCGCGATGTTCCACCCGAACGGCAAGCAGCTGCTCTGGTCGAGCAATCGCTACGCGGCCAGCGTCGGCGAAACGAACCTTTTCATCGCCGATTTCCGCTGGTAGCCGTGGCGACTGGGTCGCATTCGGCGCGTCGGCGCGCGCTGGGCCGCACAGAAATGACACGAATCGCGGGGGGTCCGGTGGACGCACACCGGACCCCTCGCTAGTATCTCGATATCCCCCGGAGGGACTACACATGGAAATCTTGATCGGTATCGTCGCGCTCGGCGTCGGCGTGATCCTTGCCAAAAGCGTCCGCATTATCGGCCAAGCCGAAGTGATGGTCGTCGAGCGGCTCGGCAGTTTTAATCGCGTCGCACGGTCCGGCCTCAATCTGTTGATTCCATTTGTCGAACGCGCCAAGACGATTGACGTCCGCTTCTTCGAGAGCGATGTGAGCGGTCTGAAGAAGATCGTCGCGAGCAGCACGGCGCGGATCGACCTTCGAGAGCAGGTGCTCAACTTCCCGTCGCAGCCGGTGATCACGAAAGACAACGTGACCATCGATATCGACGCCGTGATGTACTATCGCGTCTCCGATCCACAGAAGGCGACGTACGCCGTGCAGAATCTCCCCTACGCACTCGAGACGCTCACGCGCACCACGCTCCGCAACATTGTCGGCGATATTGAGCTCGACCAGACACTCGCGTCGCGCGACATGATCAACAAGAAGATGCGCGAAGTGATCGAAGAAGCCGGAATCGGATGGGGGGTCGATGTCACGCGCGTTGAATTACAGAGCATCGAACCACCGCGCGACATCCAGCAGTCGATGGAACTGCAGATGCGCGCCGAGCGCGAGCGTCGCGCCGCGGTGACGAACGCCGAAGCGTCGAAGCGCGCGGCAATCCTCGAGTCCGAGGGCCAGAAGGAAGCGCAGATCCGCAAAGCCGAAGGCGAGAAGGGGGCGGCAATCCTCCGCGCCGAAGGGCTCGCGACCGCCCGACTCGCGATGGCCGACGCGGAGGCCGAAGCGGTCAAGCGGATCGCCGCGGCGCTCCCGCCTGGAGAGGCCGCGACCTATCTCCTCGGACTTCGGTACATCGACGCGCTCCCGCAGATCGCACAGGGCAGGGGCACCAGCATCTTCCTCCCGAGTGAAGCGACCGGCGTGCTCGGTGCGATTGGCGGGATCAAGGAGATGCTGCGCGGGAGCGGCGGCATCGCTGGCGACAAAGCGCCAGTTCCGGGCGCGCTCGGATCGGGGCCGACGGAGCAATAGGAGTGGCCACACTCTCCAAGGAACGGGCCGAGCGTATCGCAAGGGCGCATGCCTGTTCGTCGTGCAAGGAATACACGTATCGCCGACTCACCGTGAAGGCCGCCACAAAAGCAATCACCGACGAACTCGGTGCGGTCTGGATTGCATCGCGCATCTGTGGCGTGTGCGAGCATCGCGAGGAGATCGGCATCGCGGACGACGGTGACGTCGTCTATTCGGGCTGATTTCGCCCGTCGCTCGACGTACCTCGGACTCTCCGCATGGCTCCTCTCGACATTCCCCGTCTCTCCATCGGCGATCGCGTCCAGCACGAACTTCTCGTGCGCGAACGCGAGGACAAGCAGACGAAGTCTGGCGATCCGTTCGTCATCCTCAAGCTGGGCAACGCGTCTGGAATGATCAGCGCCAATGTCTGGAAAGAGGACGTGCCGGCGGTGCAGAGCGTGCGCCCCGGACAGGTCGTCCAGGTAATCGCGACCGTCGAGTCGTATCAGGGTCGCCGCCAACTCAAGCTCACCTCCACACCGCGCGTCGTGCCCCTCGGGGCGGCGACGGCCGACGACTTTCTTCCGCGTATCACCCAGCCCACCGAAGAGTTGTGGGCCAAGGTGGACGGGTGGCGCCACGAGATGCACGGTGCACTCCGACGCGCGGTTGATCTCTTCTTCGCCGACGAAGCGTTCCGCGCCGACTTTGCGCGTACCCCAGGCGCCACACGCGGGCATCATGCGGTCGTGGGTGGCCTGCTGCTGCACTCGTGTGAGGTCGCGGAGATTGCGCGCGCCTCCGTGCGCACGATGGGCGGCGATGTCGCCCTTGTGACCGCCGGCGCGCTTCTCCATGACATTGGCAAGACCAAGTCATATGCAGTGGAGCTCGCCGGATTCGACTACACCCGCGCCGGCCAACTTCTCGGGCATATCGTCTTGGGCTCACTGATGCTCGATGAGCGGCTCGCCACGCTACCTGAGCCGGACCGTCTTGGCGATGAACAGCGCCTCGAACTCCATCACTTCATCCAGTCGCATCACGGTATTCTCGAATTCGGGGCCGCGGTGCGACCGATGACGCTCGAGGCCGAGATTTTGCACTTCGCCGACAATACGTCGGCCAAGGGCAATGACTTTGCCGAGGCGGTCGCGGACACGGAGCTCTTCCCCACGGACGAGCAGGAGTTCTCCGCAAAACGGAGCTGGCGGCTCGAGCGGCGAGTCTGGAAGCGTCGCCACCGCTGGGACTAGTCGGACCCGCTAGATTGGACATATGACGACGATCCGACAGGACGACCTCATCCAATCCGTTGCGGACGCACTCCAGCACATCTCGTTCTACCATCCGCTGGATTATCTCCGTGCGCTCGCCGATGCGTATGAGCTTGAACAGGGTCCGGCCGCGAAGGATGCCATCGCGCAGATCCTCACCAACTCGCGCATGTGCGCGGAGGGACATCGTCCAATCTGCCAAGACACCGGCATTGTCGTGGTGTTCGTGAAGGTCGGGATGAACGTGCGCTGGGACGATGCGACGATGTCGATCCAGGAAATGGTGAATGAAGGCGTGCGACGCGCGTATCTCGACGCCGACAACCCGCTGCGCGCCTCCATCGTTTCCGACCCGGCATTCTCGCGCAAGAATACGCGCGACAATACGCCGGCCGTCGTGCATATGGAGATCGTCCCCGGCGACATCGTCGATGTGAAGCTTGCAGCCAAGGGTGGCGGCTCGGAGAACAAAACCAAGTTCGCCATGCTCAACCCCAGCGATTCCATTGTGGATTGGGTGCTCAAGACGGTCCCCACCATGGGCGCCGGTTGGTGCCCGCCGGGGATGCTCGGAATCGGAATCGGCGGCAATGGTGAGAAGGCGATGCTCATGGCGCGCGAGTCGCTGATGGAGCCGATCGACATGACGCAGCTCAAAGCGCGTGGTCCGAAGACGAAGATTGAAGAGCTCCGCATCGAACTCCACGAAAAGATCAACGCGCTGGGCATCGGCGCGCAGGGACTCGGCGGTCTCTCCACGGTGCTCGACATCAAGATTTGGGATGCGCCAACGCACGCCGCTTCGAAGCCCATCGCCATGATTCCGAACTGCGCGGCCACGCGGCACGCGCACTTTACGCTCGATGGATCGGGCGCGGTCAAGCTCCCCGTTCCCAGTCTCGCCGATTGGCCGGACGTGACCTGGCAGCCTGATCGCAACGCGAAGCGGGTCGACCTCAACACGCTGACCCCTGCAATCGTCGCGTCGTGGAAGGCGGGTGATCGCCTCCTGCTCAACGGCAAGCTCCTCACTGGGCGCGATGCCGCGCACAAGCGGATCGCCGACCTGTTCGCGAAGGGCGAGTCGCTTCCGGCAGGCGTGGACTTCACGAATCGCGTCATCTATTACGTCGGGCCCGTGGATCCCGTACGCGACGAGGCGGTCGGTCCGGCTGGCCCAACCACGGCGACGCGTATGGACAAGTTCACGGAAATGATGCTCGAGAAGACCGGGCTCATCGCCATGATTGGGAAGGCTGAACGAGGCCCTGCAGGACTCGATGCGATCCGCAAGCACAAGGCGGCCTATCTCATCGCGGTCGGGGGAGCGGCGTACCTCGTCTCCCAGAGCATTCGTGCCTCGCGGGTCGTCGCCTTCGAGGACCTCGGCATGGAGGCCATCTACGAATTCGATGTGGAAGAGATGCCGGTGACGGTCGCTGTGGATGCGACGGGCCAGAACGTACACGAGACGGGACCGCGCGAATGGCAGGAACGGATTCGCTCACTCCCAATACTCCAGAGCTGAGACGCTCACACCGCATGCGTACGAGACTTCGCGCATTCGCTGTCATCTTCACTCTGATCAGCGTCACGCCGCTGGGTGCGCAGTCGGCGGAGCACGATGCCGCGTACGCCGTCGTCACCAAACTCTTTGACGCCATGCGCGCGCGACACGGCGAGCATGCGTGCCGCATTCACGCCCGACGCCACGCTGCAGTCGGTGTCCCCAACCGGCATACGCCGCGACGCGCTGGTTCTTCGCTGGCGATCGATTCTCACATTGCGGCGCCGCCCCAGGCTCCGGATCGCCGAGGCCCAGCGACGGAAATCTTCGGTAGTTGTCCGGAGAACAGCCCTGTCCACCTACTGTACGGAAATGATTCCCTAGCAAGGATTTAGCCGCCTGATTTCTTAGGACTTGGTCGACGCAAATTTGCGGTGGCGCAAACTCAAACCCTAGTGGCCTAACACTTTAGGTCTTGGTCGATTAGTTTGCTTCACATGGATGAGGGTGGGATAGTTTGCGCCCGCTCTCCTGTGTACTCAGACGGAGACCGTATGCGGAAGCCACGACCGAACTCGTACAACCCCGCGCAGGCCCTCCACCTTATCGCGAGCGATCGTGCCGGCGATGCGCTCAGCTGCCCCTCCTGCTCTGGACTTATTGAGCGGGATCCGGAGAATGCACCGCCGCCGCCGCGGTCGCACGTGACGCTGACCTGCGTTGGGTGTGGTCGAATCGCACGGTACATCGCGGGCGCAGCCTGATCCCCTTCCCTTTTTCCCATCAGGAGTCCGCAACAGATGCCCCGCCATACCGGTACCGTGAAGTGGTTCAATGATGCGAAGGGGTTCGGTTTCATCCAGCGCGAGGGTGGTCCGGACGTGTTCGTGCATTTCAGCGCCATCGAGTCCTCGGGATTCAAGTCGCTTGTCGAGGGTGACAAGGTTGAGTTCGAGATTGTGGATGGTCAGAAGGGCCCGCAGGCAGCCAACGTCACCAAGGCCTGACCCACGAGCCCGATCCTAGGCGCATCAGACGAAGTGCAACGCCCCCGGCCGCAATCGCGACCGGGGGCGTTCTCGTTCAGCCCGCCAAGGAGCTCACGCCAAGGAGCTCACGCCGAGAGCGGGAGTTCCATCTGTTGGTGTCGCGAACGCCTGGTACTCGGGGCCGGCGAGAGTTTCCTTCGTCGCGGCTCGATGCGCGCAGCGGCGTCAAGGACTTCAGGGACTTCGGGCTGATCAGCGAGCGCGGGCGCTTCGTGGAGCAGCTCCGCCGTCATGCGGCGATGCTGCATGGCACGCAGCGGAGCAGCGAGCGCGTCGCGTTGACCAGACGAGAACGCGAGAGCCTCGGCGCGCACGTCCTCGGGGAGGAGTCTCGCGAGCGGATGCGCCATCAGGCGCTCCGCCTCGGTGGCGTCACGCACAGAAAGCGCAGCGATTAGGGCGTCCAAGTAGCCGAGCATGGAGCCTCCTTTATGCTGTTAGATACACATTGCAACTAAAAGGTTCCAACGGCAAGTCCCTGCCGCCTTGCCGTCGTGATGCGGTCGGTGTCCTTCGGTCGTCGGCATGCGCGAAGCGGGAGTTCACTCCGAACAGAGTCCTAGTATTCAGCCGAGGAGTTCGAAGCGGACGGACCGCTGGACGCCGCGCTTTCGGCGTGGGCTGTACCGGAAGAGTTGTGCGGGGCGGCCGCGCCCCTCGGAGCGCCAAGCCTCGGTCGGCTCAACGAGATGCGCCGCCAGTAGGGTGCGTCGAAAACTCGCCTTGTGCACGCGGCGCTCGAGCAGGAGCTCATAGACCTGCTGCAACTCGCTGAGCGTGAAGGTCGCCGGAAGGAGCCGGAAGGCCACGGGTTCGCGGTCGAGTCGATCACGGCACAGGGTCAGCGCCGCCCGGATGGCGGGGCCCTGCGACGTCGGTGCGCGCTCGACACTTACCCACGCGCTCCCCGCGGGTGCGGCCGTGCCGGCTGGAATCACCGCGGCGACGAC
>JAYTDH010000141.1:0-6331 GCA_043736095.1 Gemmatimonas sp. | reverse complement strand
GTCCGTGCGCTCATCGAGCAGATCGCGCGCGTGGCCACGACGCCGGCGCGCGTGCTCGTCACCGGGGAGAACGGTACGGGCAAGGAACTCGTCGCGCGGGCGATTCACCAGCAGTCCACGCGCGCCAAAGGGCCGTTCATCGAAGTGAACTGCGCGGCGATTCCCTCCGAGTTGATCGAGAGCGAGCTCTTCGGCCACATGAAAGGCTCGTTCACCGGGGCGGTGCAAGATCGCGCGGGAAAGTTCGAGCAAGCTGATGGAGGTTCGCTTTTTCTCGATGAGATCGGCGATATGTCGCTCGCCGCGCAGGCCAAGGTTTTGCGCGTGCTCCAAGAGGGCGAAGTGACGCGCATTGGCGGTGCAAAGGTGCGCAAGGTCGACGTGCGCGTCGTGGCGGCGACGAACAAGAAGCTCGAGCACGAGATCAGCGAGGGACGCTTCCGTGAGGATCTGTTCTATCGCCTGAATGTGGTGCCCATCACTGTACCACCACTGCGCGAGCGTCGCGACGACATCCCGATGCTCGTGCAGCATTTCCTCGAGCGCGTGGCGAAGGAGAGCGGCCTGCCCATGAAACTCGTCGCACCAGATGCGCTGGAGCGACTCATCGCCCTCGAGTGGCCCGGCAACATCCGTGAGCTACGCAACACGGTGGAGCGCTTGCTTATTCTCGCGCCGGGTCCGCGCATTCTCCGCGGTGATGTGGAGCGCCTCGTGGGCACACGCGCGGGCGAGGGCGGCGCGGCCCTTGGCCCGCTCGAGGCATTTGACACGTACGAGAGTTTCAAGATGGCGGCAGAGCGCGCTTTTCTCCTCGCCAAGCTGCGTGAGCACGACTGGAATGTCGCCGAGACCGCGCGCACGATCGATATGCCGCGGTCCAACCTCTACAAGAAGATCGAGCGCCACGCGTTGGCGCGGGGGCAGGGATGACAGATCGCGACTGGGACGCCGAGCTCCGCAAAATCGACCAAGAGATGGCCAAGTCGTCGAGTCAGCCTCCGCCGGCCGCGCCATCGCCATCGCGCGCACCGGCGGCGTCGAGTCCGCCGATGGGCGGGATGCCCAGTCTGACGCCGGGTCTGGCGTCCGGAGGAATGGGCGCCCCGCTCGGCACCGCTCCGGCGACTACCTCCTGGGGCGTCTACCTTCGTCTGTCGCTTTCGGTGGCGCTCGGTGTCGCCATCATTTTCTGGCCCTACGTCGCGCGGTGTGGCATCGGTCTCGCGGCCTACCTCGGCGCCGTTGGCGCGGTGGTCGTGAGTGGCGCGTGGTCGGCTGTCTGGACCTTCCGGCATCGCGCCGGACGCGCGCACCTACTCTCCCTGTTGCTGGTTCTGTGGGGGCTCGTGCTGGCCGGCTTGGATGTGCTCCCGCGAATCGGGTACGCGAAGCCGACGGCGGAGCATCCTGTGACGTGGAGTTGCGCCTGAACCGTTAGTTTTGGGAATGCAGACTTTCCATAACTACATCGCCGGGGCGTGGGTCGAGCCGTCCAACGGCAAGTATCAGGACAACGTAAACCCGGCCGACACGAGCGACGTGATCGGCCGCTTCCCACTCTCTGCCGTGGCCGATGTCGCGCGCGCCGTGGAATCCGCACAGCGCGGATTCGAACTCTGGAAGCGGACGCCGGCTCCGGCGCGCGGCGACATCCTCCGCCGCGTCGGCGAGATCATGATTGCCCGCAAGGAAGAACTCGCCGATCTCATGACCCGCGAGATGGGGAAGCCGCTCGCGGAGACACGCGGCGACGTGCAAGAAGGCATCGACACCGCTTTTTACGCCGCGACCGAAGGGCGTCGCCTCTTCGGGCACACCGTCCCGAGTGAACTCCGCAACAAGTGGGCAATGAGCTTCCGCCGCCCGATCGGCGTGGCGGGGGTCATCACTCCATTCAACTTCCCGCTCGCCATTCCCACGTGGAAGATGTTCCCCGCGCTCGTCTGCGGGAACGCGGTCGTCTTTAAGCCGGGCGAGGATGTGCCGCACACGGGCCACGTCTTTGTCGAGATTCTCCTCGAGGCGGGACTCCCGCCGGAAGTGATCCAACTCGTGCATGGCGATGGCGTTGCCGGCGCGGCGATTGTCGATCATCCGGGGATCGCGCTGGTCTCCTTCACGGGCTCCACCGACACGGGGAGCAAAGTTGGAGAGGCCTGCGGACGCACGCACAAGCGACTCTCGCTCGAGATGGGCGGCAAGAACGCGCAGATCGTTCTCGATGACGCGAAGCTCGATCTTGCGCTCGACGGCGTGCTCTGGGGCGCCTTCGGCACCACTGGTCAGCGCTGCACAGCAACGAGCCGCCTGATTCTGCAGGACGGCATCCACGACACGTTCGTAGCGATGCTCATCGCGCGCGCGAAAGCCCTCAAGCTCGGCGATGGGCGCAAGGCGGGTACCGATGTGGGTCCCGTGATCCATGCCGAGAGCATCACGAAGATCGAACGCTATGTCGAAATTGGCCTCACCGAGGGCGCGACGCTCGCGCTCGGCGGCCGTCGCGCGTCGAACGCGGGCCTCGACAAAGGATTCTTCTTTGAGCCGACGATCTTCACCGACGTGAAGGCCGGTAGCCGGCTCGAGCAGGAGGAGATCTTTGGACCGGTTCTCAGCGTGATTCGCGTGAAGGACGCCGCCGAGGCCTTCCAGGTGAACAATGGCGTGAAGTACGGGCTCTCGAGCTCGCTGTACACGCAAGACGTGAATCTCGCGTTCCAAGCCCTGCAGTCACTCGATAACGGCATCACGTACATCAACGCGCCGACAATCGGCGCCGAAGCGCACCTGCCCTTTGGCGGCGTGAAAGCGACCGGGAACGGCCACCGCGAAGGTGGGTGGGAAGTCTACGAGTTCTACTCCGAGACCAAGGTCGGGTACGTGGACTTCAGCGGATCGTTGCAACGGGCGCAGATCGACAACTACTGATCCGTGCTCCGTTGGGGACCGTTCTGAAGGGGGCGGTCCTCGCGACACTTGCCCACGGACCAGAGTCCGGTGTACTTCCAAGCGACCATCGGAGGGGAGAGCGTGACGGATCATCAGCCGCAACTGCGCGAGACTCGACCGACTGAGGCGTTGCCGCCAATCACGGCGGCCACGCCGCTCATCCCGTACGAAGCGGCGAAGCGTCCACGCTTTGCCGCGATGCGCATCGCCTGGGAATGGGCGAAATCCGTCCAGCTCGCCATCATTCTCTTCTTGCTGGTGCGAGCCTTCGTGGTCGAGGCATTCAAGATCCCCAGCGGGTCTATGGAAGGCACGCTCCTCATCGGCGACTTCTTGCTGGTGAACAAGATGGTGTACGGCGCCGAGGTGCCCTTTACTGGGAAGCAGTTTCCCGCCGTCCGCGAGCCCGGGATCGGCGATGTGATTGTCTTCCAGTGGCCCGAGGATCAGGCCAAGAGTTTCGTGAAGCGCCTCGTCGGCCGTCCGCTCGACACGTTGGAGATGCGCAAAGGCATCCTCTGGCGAAATGGCGCGGCGCAGACCGAGTCCTATGCGGTACATGCGCCGATGGGCTTCGACCCCCCTGGCGATGAGTTCCGGTGGCAGCGCGATTTCGTCGCGCCAAGCGTGGATCCGCAACGATACAATCCAAGTCGCAATGATTGGGGACCGCTGGTCGTGCCGCCGGCCCATTACTTCGTGCTGGGCGACAATCGTGACAACTCGCTCGACAGCCGCTACTGGGGGTTCGTCCCAGATTCGCTCGTGCGCGGGAGTCCGTTGTTCGTTTACTACAGTTACTCGCCGGACAGCGCAGAGTCGTTCGACTGGCTCACGCGGGTGCGTTGGCAGCGACTCGGTGAGTTGATCCAGTAGGTCGCAGGGGCACATCAGGTCAGAGTTCGTCACCGATGGAGGCGCGCGCACATCGGGGAGCTTCCCTAGCGTCCGCACGCGCTACACATTCCGCTTTATCAGCACGCTAGGTCACCGACATCAGGTGAGGGTATGGCCGGAGCATCGGGCAAGCGGCATTCGTACGAGGAAGGCTCGCTCGATCAGTACCTGCGCGACATCAGCATCTATCCGCTGATCTCCCGCGAGGAGGAGGTACGCCTCGCGCAGCGCATTCGGCTCGACGATCAAGAAGCGCTCGACACGCTCGTGCGCTCCAACCTCCGCTTCGTCGTCAGCGTGGCCAAGAAGTATCAGAATCAGGGCGTCAATCTCTCCGATCTTATCAACGAGGGAAATCTCGGCCTGATCCGTGCGGCCCATAAGTTCGACGAAACAAAGGGAATCAAGTTCATTTCCTATGCCGTCTGGTGGATCCGGCAAGCGATCCTGCAGGCCCTCGCCGAGCAGAGCCGGATTGTCCGCGTCCCGCTGAATCGCGCGGGCACGTTGCACCGCATCGGCAAACGCGCCAACGCGCTGCTCCAGGAGCTTGGCCGCGAGGCCACGCACGCCGAGATCGCCGACGGAATGGAGATTACAGAGGAGGAAGTCGCCAAAACGATGGCGATCTCCCAGACCCATCTGTCGCTCGACGCCCCTATGGCGCCCGGCGAGGACAATCGCCTGCTCGATTACATCCCCGACACGCAGAGTGCGACACCGGACGAGGAAACGTTCGAGAAGGCGCTCGTAGACTCGGTGCACGCCGCGCTCGCCGGGCTCAAGGAGCGCGAGGCGAAGATTCTGCGCCTCTACTTCGGGCTCGATGGTTCCGAGCCGATGACCCTGGAGCAGATCGGCGCGGTGCTGAACATTACTCGCGAGCGGGTGCGCCAGATCAAGGAGAAGGCGCTGTCCCGTTTGCGTCATGTCAGCCGGGCCCGGGCGTTGGAGTCGTACCTCGGGAACTGAGGTTCATGGCGTTGGCGGTGCCTCATCGGCACCGGTGCCAGCGTGGTGCTCAGCAATTGGTTTGTTCTCGTCTGTTCACCAGCGCGCAGCTATCCCTCGAGGACTTGATGACGAAGACTCGTCTGCGGCTCGGCACCGTGCGCCACTTGGTCTTGGCTGCGCTCTTCTGCGCTACGCCGCTCGCGGCACAGGCGCCGGATCCCGTGCTCACACGCGGACGCATGCTCCGGATCAGCTGGGCACAGCAGGGACTCGTCTCACAGATGGTGCGCCTGGACCGCGTGAGTGGCGATACACTCATCGTCAAAGCGAAGTTTGGGGATCGGACCCGAACCGTCACGGAGGTTCTTCGGATTCCGCTGCGCGAGGTGGATGCCGTGGAGTACGCCAGTCAACCGCCGCGCCGAGTTCCGCGGGCGGTAAAGGGAATGCTGATTGGGGCCACCCTTGGAGTGATCGGTGGAGTTGACTGGGGAGTCCCTGTCGTGGTGCTCGCTGGCGGCGGTATCGGCGCGCTTCTGGGTTTCGCCATCGGCGCCATCCTCTCATTCGAACCGTCTGAGGATTCCTACTCTTGGCGGCCATATTGCACAAAACCCTGCGGTCCCTAAGCGCGCGCCGAGCGCACTCCGGCCGTCACGGCTTCACCACGGAGACACGGAGTCACGGAGGGTCCCTCTCGCGGGGGACCCTTTCGTTGTTCAACTGCTTTCGTGGTCAACGCAGGGCAAGGCCCGGTCACGACCCCCTCCGTGCCTCCGTGTCTCTGTGGCAATCGGTTAGCTTTAAGCGCCGCCCCGACCACACAAGCACATGGCCAAAGACGCCTCCTTCGACATCACGACCTCCGTAGACCTCCAAGAGGTCGACAACGCCGTCAATCAGGCGTCCAAGGAGATTACCCAGCGCTACGATTTTAAGGACGCCACACTCGCTACGGTCGAGTTCAAGCGCGCCGATGGTATCGTCAAGCTCTCCAGCGATACCGACATGCGCCTCCGCGCCATGTGGGACATCCTCCAGTCGAAGCTCATCAAGCGCGGCATTCCGGTACAGAATCTCGACGCCGGTGAGCCAACGCCCGGCGGCGGCGACACCTGGCATCGCGACATCAAGCTCAAGCAGTCCCTCGACAGCGAGACGTGCAAAAAGGTCGTCGCGGCCATCAAAGAGCAGAAGTTCAAGAAGGTCCAATCGTCCATTCAGGGCGATACGGTCCGATGTGTCTCTCCGAGCCGTGATGAACTCCAGCTCGTGATGGCCTTTCTCAAGGGCGAGGATTTCAAGGTCTCGCTCGATTTCGGCAACTATCGTTGAGAGTCAAACTCGTCACGCTCGGCTGCGACAAGAACACCGTCGACTCAGAGCGCTATCTCGCGCAGCTCCTCGATCACGGCGCCGAGCAGGTCGATGATGCCGAGACGGCTGAGCTGATCATCGTGAACACCTGCGGCTTCATCGATGCGGCCAAGCAGGAGTCCATCGACGCCATCGTCGCCGCGGGTCGCTT
>JAYTDH010000140.1:0-1930 GCA_043736095.1 Gemmatimonas sp. | reverse complement strand
GGGTGAAGTCGGCCTCGCGCATTTGCGGTGCCGTCATCCGCGGCGTAAATTTGTCCAACGCCCCGGGCACCCGGGGCGTTTTTTTGTGTCCTTCCTGTCTTTTCATCCCGCCGGAGCAAGCCCCCGATGTTCGACGCCAAGACTCGTACCATCGTCATCGTGGGCGCCCAGTGGGGCGACGAAGGAAAGGGGAAGCTCGTGGACGTGCTCGCCGAGCGCGCGGATTGGGTCGTGCGATATCAGGGCGGCGCGAACGCGGGGCACACTGTGCACGTCGGGGATGAGTCGACCGTGCTGCATCAGGTGCCGAGCGGAATTTTGCATCCGGGCGTGCGTTGTGCGATCGGCAACGGCGTTGTGTTGGACCCCGAGAGCATGTTCGAGGAGGTGGACGCGTTGGTGAAGAATGGCGTGGATGTCGCCGGGCGATTGTATCTCAGCGACCGCGCGCATCTCGTAATGCCGTATCACAAGCTCGTCGACAAAGAGAGCGCTGCCAGCAAGGCGATTGGCACCACTGGGCGCGGCATCGGGCCGGCCTACGAGGACAAGGTCGCGCGCCGCGGGATTCGCGTGCTCGACCTGCGGAATCCGGCGCGCTTGAAGGCATTGGTGGAGAATGGGACTGAACACGCGAATCACATTCTCGCGGGGTTTGGCTCGACGAAGCGCGCGGATGCGGCGTTCACGCTCTCGGAGTTGGAGCGGATTGCGCCGCGGCTATTGGCAATCGCCGAGGATGTGGGGCTCGCCGTGCACCGCGCGCAGAAGCAGGGGGCGGCGGTCTTGCTCGAGGGCGCGCAAGGCTCGCTCCTCGATGTGGATCATGGCACGTATCCCTTCGTGACGTCTTCGTCAACGACGGCGGGCGGTGCGGCGATTGGTATTGGCATTGGACCGCGCACGATTGACGCGGCACTCGGCGTGGTGAAGGCGTACACGACGCGCGTGGGCGGCGGGCCGATGCCGACCGAGTTGCTCGATGCGACGGGTGAGTTGCTCCGTAAAATCGGCAATGAGTTTGGTGCGACGACGGGGCGTCCGCGGCGCTGCGGGTGGTTTGATGCCGTCGTCGTGCGCTACGCGGTGCGCATCAATGGGTTGACGGGGCTGGCGATTACGAAGCTCGATGTGCTGGATACGTTCGAGAAGATCGCGCTGTGCACCGGGTATCGGATCAATGGCGAGCTTGTCACGGAGTTTCCGGGGGACATTGCGGAGTTGGAGCAGATTGAGCCGGTGTACGAGTGGTTCGATGGGTGGATGTCGTCGACGCAGGGGGCGCGGAAGATTGAGGAGCTGCCGAGTGCGGCGCGGACGTATCTCGATCGGTTGGTGGAGATCTCGGAGTGTCCGGCGCAGTATGTGAGCGTGGGGACGCGGCGGGACCAGATTATCGGGTTGTAGGACCCAATACGCGTCGCGACAGAATACCCACCGTGACCCAGCCGTCCCCTTCCAGTGATCGAACGGTCGTGAGGCCGCGGGTCCGACTCACCACACTCGGGCCGACGTTACTGGAGCGCGAGGGCGACGACGGGACGTGGCAACCGTTACTGCGCACGGGCAAGGTGTTGGGGCTGCTGGTGCATCTCGCGTGCCGAGATGGTCGACGCCTAACACGCGCGAAACTGGCTGACGTGCTGTGGGGTGATGAGGCTCCCGAACGGTCGCGCGCCACGCTACGCACAACGCTCCATTCGCTTCGCGCGCTGATTGGAGAGGATGTGGTGGACGCCGACCGCGACGAGATTGGCCTCGTCCCTGGGTCGCTCACGGTGGACCGCAATGAGTTTCTTGTGGCCGCGCGGGCGGACGACTTTGACGCCATGCTCACGGCGTACGGCGGCCCCTTTTGTCAGCGGCTCGAAGTCGGTGCCGCCGATGCCTTCGAGCGCTGGGCGTCGGCGGAGCGTGACCGTCTGCGCGA
>JAYTDH010000139.1:0-2079 GCA_043736095.1 Gemmatimonas sp. | reverse complement strand
TTCCTGCGGCTCCCAAGCGGCGCATGGCTGGTGAATGAGTGGAGCATTCGCATGCCGCGCGTGAGCGAGGCCGAGATTCCTTCGCGCGGGGCGGGGCGCGTGCGCATTCAGCAGCGAGTGCAGCGAGTGAGCGCGCTCTCCGTCACGGGGGGAGATGTGCGCGAGATTCGTCGTCGCGGCGAGTTGCTCTACGCCGCGCCGGTGCGCGACTCCATTGCTCTGGTGATCGCGCGCACGACTGCGGAAATGGCGATGCGGTGCGAGGATCCGCTTGCGTCGCACGAAGGCGTACTCTGGGGCCTCGTACGCGATTCCACCGGCGCGGCTGTGGCTGGGCGCGAACTCACCATGGAGTGGCGCTCCGATCAGCGCCTCCTTGGCGCCAATCAGCGTGGATGGACGCCGCGTACCGCGTCGGTCACCACCGGCGGCGATGGGTATTGGGTTGTCTGTGGCGTGGAGCGTGGGGCGGTTGTGCGCATCGCCGCGCCCGATGCGCTCGCGCGAATTCCCGCCGACTCTCTCGGCGCGTACGTCGAGTTGCGTACGGCGCCCGCTGCCGGCGTGGCGACGGGCACGGTGTACGGCCGCGTGACCGACTCGCTCCGCACGAGTGGTGCCTGGCCCCGCGCCGAGGTTCGTGTGCTCGGCGGGGCGCAACGCGCCGTGGCGGACAGCGCGGGCCGCTTCGCCCTCGAAGGACTCTCGCCCGGGGTGCACGAGTTGCTGGTGCTCGATGCCGAGTTGGACCTGCTCCGAGTGCCGCTGCCGTCTGCGCGCGTGCGCGTGGATGTGGATGGCAGTGCGGAGCCGGCGCTTCTCGCGACGCCATCGCCCGTGCGGCACTTCTCGATGGTGTGCGGGCGTGAGCCCGTGAGCGGCGAGGGGCTGTTGCTCGGCGAGTTGCGCGATCTCGATGGGCTGTCGCGCGCTGGGGTCGCGGTGCGGGCTACGTGGGAGCGGAGTCTCGTGCGGGCCAACGAGAGCTCCGTTGATGTGCGTCGAGTGGAGAGCGTGAGTGACTCGCGGGGGCGCTTCGCGCTCTGCGGTGTGCCCACGGAAGGCGAAGTGAGCAAGTCGGGAGATGTCGCCGTGTACGCGAGTGGGGAGTTCACC
This sequence comes from Gemmatimonas sp., assembly GCA_043736095.1. GTDB lineage: Bacteria > Gemmatimonadota > Gemmatimonadetes > Gemmatimonadales > Gemmatimonadaceae > Pseudogemmatithrix. The sequence goes on along the minus strand of JAYTDH010000139.1, from coordinate 963 downwards.
ATCGCCGCGCTCGGTGAGGGGCTCGCGAGCGGCGGCGTCACCACGCGGCTCGGCGGCGCGACGCTGCGTCGGCGTGATCTGGTGGTGGCGAGTCAATCGCAGCGACGCGTTCTGTCTGGCGTGGTGCGCGATGGCCTCGGACGCCCGGTGGCGGATGCCACCGTCAGCATCGCCGATGATTCCGTGAGCGCGCGCACAAATGCCGAGGGCCGCTGGACCCTCGCGAGCGCGCCGCTGCGATCTGGACAGTTGCAGGTGCGCGCTTTGCGTTTCGTGCCGATGCTGATTGATCTCGACCCTATCGACGGCGTGATGCAGGTGGCGGAAATCCGACTAGAGAATGCGCCGCAGGTGCTCGAGACGGTGAACATCCGCGGCATCGCGACCTCAACGACGGCGGCGGGGTTCGAGGAGCGGAAGAAGACCTATGGCTTTGGGTCGTTCTTTGATGAAGCGACGCTCAAGCAGCAGGCGGTGGTCACGGCGGAGTTTGTAGCGTCGCGTACGCCACGTGTGCGGGCAGGGAATGGCGAGATCGGCATCGAGCAGGCCGGCAGCGGATTCAGTGCGATGACGATTTGCAGTCCGCGCTGGTTCGCGGACGGCGTGGATTTCGGGAAGTTAGCGGGGGATGAGCAGCGAGCGTTGTTGTTTCGCGCTGTGCGTATTGAGATCTACCGTGCTTCGCTCGCGCCCCCGCAATTCAATGACTTCGATGGATGTGGGGTCGTGGTGGTCTGGACGCGGTAGCCGCGCTGTCTCCGTTGCCGTTTGGAGCTAGATTTGACGGGTGGACGAGCAATTCGAATTCCTTCGTTTGATAGTTCAGCGGCTAAATGCCGCGGGCATCCCCCACATGCTCACGGGATCGCTCGCGCTCGCCGGATGGGCCCGTCCGCGGATGACCCGCGATGTCGATGTCGTGATTGAGGCCGACAAGGCCGAGGATGTCAGGATGGTGAT
>JAYTDH010000138.1:0-6301 GCA_043736095.1 Gemmatimonas sp. | reverse complement strand
TTTCTCGAGCGACTTCGCCACAGCGGCCGCCACGTTGGCGGGCACCGACTTTCGGAGCTCGACGACGGGCCGCGCGGTGTCGGTCACGATCTTCATGATGATCTGCTGCGCCGAGGAACCCACGTGCGGTGGATTCCCGGTCAGCATCTCGAAGAGCACGCTGCCCAGCGAGTAGACGTCAGAGCGCGCCGTGATCTGCTTCTCTGCGGTCGCCTGCTCGGGGCTCATGTAGTGCGGCGTACCCAAGCTGAGTCCCGTCTCGGTCATCCGTCCACCAGCGGCTGCTGAGACCGCCAGCGCGATCCCGAAGTCCGCGACCATCGGGCGGCCATCGTGCAGGAGGATGTTCTCCGGCTTGATGTCGCGGTGGATCACGCCGTGCGTGTGCGCGTAGTGGAGCGCGCTCGCCACGTCACTCGCGATGCGGACTGCTTCGTCCACGCCGAGCTGCGTCTCGCGGTCAAGCTTGCCGCGGAGCGTCTCGCCATCAATGAACGGCATGACATAGAAGAGGAATCCGTCCGCCGTGCCGGAATCGAAGAGCGGCAAGATGTGCGGGTGCTGGAGCGCGGCCGTCGTCGTGATCTCCTGCACGAAGCGCTCGGCGCCGAGGACGGCGGCGAGCTCAGGCTTCAAGACCTTGAGCGCAACTTTGCGCTTGTGCTTGATGTCCTCGGCGAGGTACACAGTTGCCATGCCGCCCTGACCGAGCTCGCGCTCGACGCGGTAGCGGTCGGCGAGGGCCGACGTGAGGCGCTCTGTGATGGCGGTCATCGCGGAACCTTTGTCCTGAGTTCTTCAAACCAGTTCTCGACGACGATCAGCGGCAGTTCGCTCCCATCGCCCGATTGCGCCGCTTCTCGCACCATGATGAATCGTCCGTCCGGCGCCACATCCCACGCGGTGTACCAACTCCCGACGAGATCGCGCATCGCCGGCGGGAGCGCGAAGAGTCGCGCGGGCTCGCCCACACTCAGCGTCGCTCCGCTGCGGACCGGTGCCGACATCAGATCATTGTCGAGACTCGTGAAATAGAGTTCGCGTCCGTCGCGCGACCAGCGCGGCCCCACGCCGCCCGCGTCCGAGATCTGGATCTTCGCCTCGCGCGTGTTCGGAAAGGGGCGGACGAAGATCTCCCTCCGTCCCGTCTCGTCAGACTCGTACGCCATCCAGCGGCCGTCGGGCGAGAAGACGAACGCATTCTCGTCGTACGGCGTGACGAGGACCGGAACCGGCGCGGTATCCACGCCGATCCGTATGCCGTAGATATCGCGTCCTCCCGTCACGGCGCCGAGCGCACCGGAACGGAAGACGAGCCAGCGACCATCCGGCGTGAGCGCCGCCTCATTCACGTAGCCCCGGTAGAGGAGCGAGTCGGGGCCGGTCCCGTCAGCCCGGCGAACGCCGACCCCTGCGTCCTCGACGAAGAGGACGTGACTGCCGTCGGGACTCCACTGCGGACGCTGCTCAGAGGATGAGCCGTGGGTGATCCGCGAAAGGGGCCCCCGCGGCAACGCCTTGATCCAGATATCGTCGCCTGACGTCGTGTTGAGTCCGATCACCAGTCGCTTCGCGTCAGGCGAGAGCTTCCATCCGTAGTCGCCGGCGAACCGCGTCAGGCGGAAAGTGAAGGTCGAGTCGATCCGGGTCGCCCGCCCGCTGCGGTCGACCGAGATCAGTTCGAGGATGCGTGACTGCAGGCCCGAACCCCGCCGAAGGACGAGCGTCCCGCTCTCCGAAACAGCGACGTACGAGTAGCTGCCGACGGCCGTGACAGAATCGAACACCGGAACCGCCGGTCCTCGCAGTGCGAGCGCTCGAAGGTCGAACGGCGCCACGATGCCGTTCGAGGTCTCGCCATTGACCATCAGCAGATGACCGGTCGGCAGATAGCGCGCGAAGCGGACATCGTCCGCGACGTGCGTGGCCGCTCCCCCGCGGGCGTCAATGGCCAGGAGCGATGCGCTTACGCAGGGTACGCCGCACGCAAGGAGAAGGGCGCCGCGACCGCGCGGCAGTGGCGAAAGGCCGAAGGCGATCGTCGAGTCCTTTGACCAGACCGCGCTCGACTCGCCGCCGTTCTCGGAGACTCGGCGGATCTCGCGCCCCGAGCTCGAGACGTAGAGGATCGTTCCATCGTCGAGCCAGGTCACGCTTCCCGGAACATTGGAGACCCCTCGGCCCACCAGCGTCCCCGCACCGCCAGCAAGTGGCATCCGTCTGAGGAACTCGCCCTGCACGACGACGATCGAGGCATCGTCCGGTGAGAGCGCTGCAGAAGATGCGACCGCGGTCCCCGGAATCGGAACCGCCGCGAGGGATTCGCGCGCCTTCATCCAGAGTTGCGGCCCACTTCCGCCGGGTGCGCTCGGCCCGAGGTAGATGATCCTCGAGCCGTCGGACGTGACGAGCGCGAACCCCTGCGGATCCGGCGTCTGGTCGGCGGGCAGTGCGAGGCCGTAGCGGATCACAGGAACCGAAACGGAAGGCCGGGTGACGATCCACCCGGCCAATGCGATGACCAGCGCGCTGACCGCGACGAGTGCGCGACGCGTCAGGCGGTCGACACGTGACACCGCGGCGCCCGCGGACGCCGCGATGGATGTAGAAGTGAAACTCGCGTCGGCCAACGCGTCAGCGAAGCTCTTTGCGCTCGCGAAGCGGTCGGCCGGCACCTTTTCGATCGCCTTCGCAACCGCGGCGGCGACATTCGGCGGCACCGATTTTCGATACTTCGTCACCGGTTGCGCGGGTTCGGCGATGATCTTCATGATGATCGCCTGCGCTGAGCCGCCGCTGTGCGGAGGTTCGCCGGCGAGCATCTCGAACAGCACGCTGCCGAGCGAGTAGACGTCCGAGCGCGCGGTGATCTCCTTCTCGGCCGTTGCCTGCTCGGGGCTCATGTAGTGCGGCGTGCCAAGACTCAATCCAGTCTCGGTCATTCGTCCGCCAGCCGCGGCTGAGACCGCGAGTGCGATACCAAAGTCCGCCACCATCGGCCGACCGTCGTGCAGCAGGATGTTCTCCGGCTTGATGTCGCGATGGATCACGCCGTGCGTGTGCGCGTAGTGGAGTGCGCTCGCGACGTCACTCGCGATGCGCACCGATTCGTCCACGCCGAGCTGCCGCTCGCGATCGAGCTTGGAGCGCAACGTCTCGCCGTCAATGAACGGCATCACGTAGTAGAGGAAGCCGTCGGCCTCACCGCTGTCGAACAGCGGCAGAATGTGCGGATGCTGCAGCGCGGCGGTGGTGGTGATCTCCTGCACGAAGCGCTCGGCGCCAAGCACCGCGGCGAGTTCGGGTTTGAGCACCTTCACCGCCACGCGCCGCTTGTGCTTGAGGTCTTCAGCGAGATACACCGTGGCCATGCCGCCCACACCGAGCTCCCGCTCGATGCGGTAGCGGTCGGCGAGGGCGGCGGAGAGGCGATCAGGGATCGAATTCACGATGCAAACTTGGCCTTCCGCAGGGCATATCGCGAGGTTGCCCGTGTTGGCGGACACGCCGACTCGGCCGTAGCTTCGTCGGGCGTAAGTCTTCTCTGACCGGAACCACGTGTCCATCATCGACCAGCTCGCCACTGCCCTCGCGGGCCGCTACGATCTCGAACGCGAAATCGGCGCGGGTGGCATGGCGACGGTCTACCTCGCCCGCGACGTGCGGCACGGGCGGAGCGTCGCGCTCAAGGTGCTGAAGCCCGAGTTGGGGGCGGTACTGGGCGCCGAGCGATTCCTGAAGGAGATCCAGGTCACCGCACAGCTGCAGCATCCCAACCTGCTCCCGCTCTTCGACAGCGGCGAGGCGGCGGGGCTGCTGTTCTATGTGATGCCGTTCGTGGAGGGAGAGACGCTGCGCGCCCTGCTCGACCGCGAGAAACAACTCCCGGTGGACGAAGCCCTGCGCATCACGGCCGCGCTCGCGGGAGCGCTGCAGTATGCGCACGACCGCGGGGTGATCCACCGTGACCTCAAGCCCGAGAACATCCTCCTGCAGGCGGGGCAGCCGGTCATCGCCGACTTCGGCATTGCCCTCGCGGTGAGCAACGCCGGCGGCGCGCGCGTCACGCAGACCGGGCTCTCGCTGGGAACGCCGCAGTACATGAGCCCCGAGCAAGCGACCGGTGACCGCGGCATCGACGCGCGCACCGACGTGTACTCGCTGGCCGCGATGACCTACGAAATGCTCGCGGGCGAGCCGCCGCACGCCGGCAACACGGCGCAGGCAATCATCGCCAAGCTGATGACCGAGGACCCACGCCCCGTCTCGGTACTCCGCCGAGCCGTGCCGCCGCATGTTGAGGCCGCGCTCGCGCGTGCCCTCGAGAAACTCCCCGCCGACCGACTCCCCTCGGCGGCCGCCTTCGCCGCCGCGTTGTCGGGAGAGAGGCCGGTGGCACCGACCGCGGCGATGCGCACCGCGGCGGCGACGAACAAGGGAGTGCGTTGGCGTGAAGGCGTGGCCTGGATCGCGGCGGCCTCAGCGCTCGCCTTCGCCCTCTGGCCGCGCGACCGCACACCCCCAATTGCGGCGGTAGCGGGACGGTTCGAAATCGACGTCCCGGACTCGCTGCGCATCGCGACAGTACGGCAAGGGGGATCGCGACTCGACATGGCGCGTGACGGCAGCGTGCTCGTCGTGGTCGCCCGACCCGCGCGAGCGGGCTCCGGCCGAGCCGGACTCTGGATGCGATCGGCCGACGACCCCACCTTCAGGCCCGTGCCAGGCACGAGCGGGGCGAGTAGTCCGCGCGTCTCTCCCGATGGCGCTTGGGTTCTATTTTCCGATGAGCAAGGGGCCCTTCGCAAGGTGCCGCTCTCCGGCGGAGAGCCGGTGACGATCCTCCCGGCGCCTTCGAGCGGCGCGGGAACAGGGGGCTACAACACTGCCTCGTGGGGAGAGAACGATCAGATTCTCGTCAGCGCGCCCGGAGGATCCATCGCACTCACCGATGCCGGAGGCGGGGCCGTCCGCACGATTATTGCGGCGGACAGCGCCGATGGCCGGCGGCGGTTTTTCAGCCAGCCCGAATGGCTCCCCGGAGGCACACACGCGCTGGTGCTGATTCTGCACATGACGCAAGCGGAGGTGGACTCGACCATCATCGGCGTGTTGGACGTGGCGGCGGGTACGGTCCGCTCCCTGCCACTCCGAGGATTCTTCCCTCGTTACGTGCGGAGCGGGCACCTCGTGTACGGGCAAGGGAACGCCCTCATGGCCGTGCCCTTCTCGGTGGCGAAACGGTCGCCGATCGGTGCGCCCACTCGGCTGGTCGAACCCGTCACAGGCGGGAACGCGGGACTGCCGAATGTTGCCGTTGCCGACAACGGATGGCTCGTGGCGCTTCTCTCGCAGAGCACGGCGCCCACGCGCCGCTTGGTGCAGGTCGATCGCGCCGGACGCGAGCGTTCGCTCACGGACGATTCGCGCGCCCTGCGCGATCCGAGAGTCTCGGCCGATGGGCGTCGCGTCGTGCTCTCCATCTCGACGGGCCCGTTCAACACCGGCGATCTCTGGGTGTTGGACCTTCCCACCGGGGGCTTCTCGCGGCTCACCAGCGACGGCCGGTCCTACCGCCCCAAGTGGTCACCCGATGGCCGCTTCGTCTACTTCGTGCGAACCGTAACGGGCTCCGGCACATCCATCCTCCGGCGTCCCTGGGACGGGAGTGGCACCGAAGAGGTGCTGCTGTCGAATCCGCGGCTCGGGGAGTTCGAGCCCGGTCTTGCCGGCGGGCTGTCCGTCATTCGCACCCTTCAGCCGCGGGACCTCCTGCTCGCCCCCACCGAGTCGCTCTCCGCGACGAGCCCGTTTGTCACCGGCCCGCGTAACGATGTAAATCCGGCGATCTCGCCCGACGGCCGATGGCTGGCCTACCAGTCGGACGAGACCGATGAGAACGAAGTGTACCTGCGTCCGGTGCCGGGTCCCGGCGCGAGGCTCTCGGTCTCGACGCGAGGTGGCCTCGATCCGCGATGGTCGCGCGACGGGCGTCGCCTGTACTATCGGAGCCCGGAGGCGGTGATGGAGGCACAGTTGGAGTTCCGCGAGGGAACGGCTGTGGTGACTCGCCGCGACTCGCTGTTCGCCGACAGTTGGGGCAGCACCGCCGACGGCGACAGCTGGGACGTGCTCCCTGATGGTTCGGGCTTCGTATTCGTGCGTGGCCCCGCCGAAGCGCGGGTTCCCCTCACCGTCATTCCGAACTGGCGCGCGCTGTTGCGGCGCGATCCCCGCACGCCGTAGCGCGGCGCTACGCCAACTCCACGAGCACCGTCCCTTTCTCCACCGCCTTCCCCGG
>JAYTDH010000137.1:0-1880 GCA_043736095.1 Gemmatimonas sp. | reverse complement strand
GCGCGGTGGGGACGCGCAGTGCACGCGGGAGATGATCACGTGGCGCGTTCGGCGGCGGCGATTCGCAAGTATCCGCAATTGTTTGGCGGCACGGATCGCTTCGATACCGTGCTGATTGAAGAGACGAATGGCGGCGTGATCGCCAAAGTCGGTGCCGAAGGCGTGCACTCAGTGGCCGTCCCCTCATTGGGAATCGGAATGGCAATCAAGGTCGAGGATGGCGCGCTGCGCGCGCAGCACGTCGCCGTGCTGCACGCGCTACAACAGTTGGGGGTATTGCCAGCGGAGTTACCGCCGCGCCTCGCGGAGTTCATGGCGAAGCCATTGCGCAACACGCGCGGTGAGGTGGTGGGCGAGGTGCGCAGCGCGCTGACGGCATGAAACGCGCCTCGGGACCAGTGGCCCCACCACTGCCGGCGGACGTCGCAGCCCTCGTGCGCTTCTCGGCGCGCATCGCTTCGGGATCAGAAGGAGAAGTCCGCATCGCGTGTCAGGACGTGCTCGCCGCCGACACGCCGACGGCCTGGGTGGAAGAGGCGGTGTTGCAAGCGTATCTCTTCGCCGGATTTCCGCGGGCGCTCAATGCGGCGCGCGAATGGCGAAAGGTGAGCGGTATCGCCGCCCCAGCCCACGAAGACCTCCCCGAGCCGGATCTCCGCCGCTGGCGGCAACAGGGCGAACAGACGTGCGAGACGGTGTACGGAAAGTTCTACGCCAAGCTGCGACAAAACATCGTGCACCTGCATCCGGCGCTCGATGACTGGATGATCGTCGAGGGCTACGGAAAGATCCTCTCGCGCCCCGGGCTCGAGCTGCGACTCCGCGAGATCTGCATCGTGGCCGCCTGCGTGGCAACGGGGCAGGACCGGCAGTTGCACTCGCATCTGCACGGTGCGCTGAACGCCGGCGCGACGGCGGACGAAGTGGCGGGGACGCTCGACGCGATGGATGGCATCGTGGAGCCTGGCATGCTGATCCGGGCGCGGCTCCTCTTCGGCCGAGTGCGCGGCAAGTAGCTCGCGCGTCGTCAGCGGCTGCCCACTTCTGATATGCTCGGCAATACGCCGATAGGGCGAAGGGCTCGCCGAGGTTAGGTTTAGAGGATGTTCATTGATATTGTCACCGTTCGCGTCACCGCCGGCACCGGCGGCTCGGGTTGCTCCTCATTCCGACGCGAGAAGTTCGCCCCGATGGGCGGCCCCGATGGCGGCGAGGGCGGCAAGGGGGGCGACATCATCGTCCGCGGTGATGCCAACCTCTCGACGCTGCTCGATTTCACGTACCGCGACCAGTGGGAAGCGGAGCGTGGCGAGCACGGCATGGGCTCGAATAAGACGGGGCGCTCAGGCGACGACATCGTCATGCCCGTGCCCCCCGGTACCGTCATTCGGAACAAAGAAACCGGCGAGCGGGTCGTCGAGATCCTTGATCACGGTCAGGAAGTTATTGTCGCAAAGGGCGGGCGAGGCGGGAAGGGAAACTCCTTCTTCGCGACCGCCACACACCAGGCGCCGCGCGAGTGGCAGCCGGGCGAGGAAGGGCAGGTCAAAACGCTCGAGTTCGAACTCAAGCTGATCGCCGATATCGGGCTTGTTGGGCAGCCGAATGCGGGCAAGTCGACGCTGTTGAGCGTGATTTCGGCCGCGCGCCCCAAGATCGCCGACTACCCGTTCACGACCCTCGCGCCAAACCTCGGCGTGGTCCAGTTGAGCGACTCGCGGACCTTTGTGGTGGCGGACATCCCAGGAATTATCGAAGGCGCGCACACCGGCAAAGGGCTAGGCCTCAAGTTCCTGCGCCATATCGAACGCACCCGGATCCTCGCGTTCTTGATTCCGATCGATGCCATGGACTGGCAAGCGGAGTACGACCAGCTCCGT
>JAYTDH010000136.1:0-3120 GCA_043736095.1 Gemmatimonas sp. | reverse complement strand
GGCACCGTCGCGGTGCCGTGGGATCTCGTCGCCTGGTTCGCGGGATTCACCGCCGTTGGCATCCTCGTTGGCAGCCCGCTTGTGCAGCGTGTCCCGCAGGCCGCACTGAAGCGCGCCTTCGCGATTCTGCTCGTGCTCGTCGCCGGTTACATCCTCTGGCAGTCCCGCAGCACCCTCTGACACCTCGAGACACCGATGTTTCTGAAACGCTTCTATGATGACGGCCTCGCGCAGGCGTCGTATCTGATTGGCTGCGCCAAGACTGGCGAAGCCCTCGTGATCGATCCCAATCGCGATGTGCAGCAGTACATCGACGCCGCTGCGAGTGAGAAGCTCAGCATCACGCACGTCTCCGAAACACATATCCACGCGGATTTCGTCTCGGGAGCGCGCGAGCTCGCCCAGCGCACCGGCGCCACGCTCTTTCTCTCGAGCGAGGGTGGCGTCGATTGGCAGTACGCGTTTGCCAAAGGCGATGGCGCTACACTCGTGAAGCACGGTGACGTCATCAAGGTCGGCAACATCAAGGTGGAGATCCTTCACACACCGGGACACACGCCCGAGCACATCTCCTTCCTCATCACGGACACCGCTGGCGCCAATGAGCCGATGGGTATCGCGACCGGTGACTTCGTGTTCGTTGGCGATGTCGGGCGGCCAGATCTCCTCGAGAAGGCAGCGAAGATTGCCAACACGATGGAGACGAGCGCGCGCACACTCTTCCATTCGCTTGAGCGATTCCGGACACTCCCCGACTACGTCCAAGTGTGGCCCGGACATGGCGCGGGCTCCGCGTGCGGCAAGTCGCTCGGTGCGGTGCCAACATCTACAGTTGGGTACGAGAAGCGATTCAACTGGGGAGTCGGCACAACCGACGAACAGACATTCGTGGAAATGGTGCTCGCCGGCCAACCCGAGCCCCCGCTCTACTTCGCCGAGATGAAACGCATCAATCGCGATGGTCCGCCAATCCTCGGCGGCTTTGCGATTCCCACACGCGGAGACCTTGCGGGGCTCACGGCGGCCCTCGCGAGCGGAGCGGCGGTGCTTGATCTCCGCGCCGCCGCGGACTTCGCACTCGGCCACATCCCTGGCACCATCAACATCCCGCTCAACAAGAGCTTCTCTACTTGGGCGGGTTGGCTCGTGAAGTACGTCCAGCCAATTCATCTGATCGCGGCCAGCGCCGATGTGTCGCACGCGGTGCGCGAGTTAGCGATGATCGGACTCGATCACGCGGCTGCGTGGTACGAGACGAGCGTCGTCGCCGCGTGGACTGCGAGCGGCAAACCGCTCGGCACGATCGCCAAGACCGACGCGGCGAGTGTGGCGGTACGACTCGCGCGCGAAGAAGTCACGGTCATAGACGTGCGCAACCGGACGGAGTTCGAGGCTGGACATCTTCCCGGCGCGTTGCACATCCCCGTGGGGCACCTCGAGGCGCGCCTCGCCGAAATCCCGCGCGACAAGCCAATCATCGTCCAATGCCAGAGCGGCGCGCGCTCCGCGATCGCCACCTCGGTGCTACAGCGACTCGGCGTCACCACGGCGACGGATCTCGCCGGCGGCTTTACGGCCTGGGAGCAGAGCGGATTCCCTGTCGTGCGTGCGCACGCGGCGGTGGAAGCCTGAGATGTCCGCGAAAGTGATGACACCCGCGCTCGTCTCTGAACTCGCCGAGCGCTTCAAGGCACTGGGCGAACCAGCACGGCTGCAGCTCTTGAATGCGTTGCGCGACGGAGAGCGCACCGTGAATGAGTTGGTAGAAATCACGGGGCTTGGTCAGGCAAATGTCTCTAAGCACCTACAGCAGCTACACGCGTGCGGCTATCTCAAGCGCCGGAAGGTCGGCACGTTCGCCCACTACTCGCTCGCCGGAGACGATATTTTCGTGCTCTGCGATCTGATGTGCGGGCGTATCGAAGAAGAACAGCGCGGGCGCCGCGCGGCGCTCCGATTAGCCAAGTAACGCACGCAGGAACAGTCCACTGCGACCCTCGTGGTCGCGGAACGGTGAACCGATGAACTCCCCCGCTCTCTCGCTCGCGCTACGTAACGCCACCAAAACGCTTCATACAGAGGCGGAACGAAGCGGCGGAGTAATTGTCGGGCGGATTGTTGGCCACTCATTGGCACTCCCTGGCGATGCAATGCAGTTCTACGCCTTCCCGTCGGTCGCGGATCCAAGGGTCGCCGCTTTCGAGTGGCGCACGGCGCTCGATGCGGCGCGACTCGATGCTGACGCGCAGCAGGGGATTATCGAAGAGGCCGTCGATGGGTTCCGGCGGCACATCGCGTTGTTCCGCGCGCTGGCATCACCGGGTTCGGTCGATCCCGATACTCAGGACGCCGCCGACTCGTCATCCGCAGCGTAGCGACCCAGAAGTGCCGAGAGCCGCGTGAAGCGTTCATCCTGTGGCGTTCTACCTGCATCGTCCGTTCACACTCAGAGGCGCCGGTCGGAATCGAACCGACGAATAGCAGATTTGCAGTCTGCCGCCTTACCACTTGGCCACGGCGCCGTGCCAAGGAAGGTAGCCGAGGGGTCCCCCCTTCTCAACCGATGGCCCGCATTGGATGCAGTTGGATAATCGGCAGGTCGAACGGCGGGTCCCGGTGCCCGCCGGACCCGTCGGCCGGACCCGAGGGGCCTCCCTGAACGTTCCTCGGGGGAGGGACGTCTAACTCTCGGTCCCACAACCCCGAAGCGTCATTCATGCGCCCGAAGTCCATTCTGGCGGCGAGCCTGCTCGTCGCCCTGTCGTTTTCGCCCATAGCCCATTCCCTCGCCGCGCAGACTGGCGCCGGAACAGAGATCATTGTCGGGCTCGTGCTCGATACCGAGGGTAAGCCAGTCGCCGGGGCCCGCGTCGAAGCAACGTCAATCGAGACGCAAACCACTCGCGGTCGCAACACCAACGAGCGCGGGCAGTTCACGATTCTCTTCCCCGACGGCTCAGGGCAATACCGGATGGTCGCCCGCGCGATCGGCTTCGCCCCTGTCACGCGGATGATCACGCGGCAATCCGATGAGGATCGGCTTGAAGTCACGCTGCGGATGGCCCGATCGCCGCAGACGCTCGACCGCGTGGTGGTTCAAGGGAATCGGGGCCCGCTGCA
>JAYTDH010000135.1:0-9304 GCA_043736095.1 Gemmatimonas sp. | reverse complement strand
GTGAGCGTCGTGGCCATGGTGCCGCTCACATCGGCCGCGCGGCGGCGCTCGAGCACCGCCTCGTGCGCCTTCATCGCGGCCTCCTGCAGCAGACGCACGAACTCCGCCTCGTCATCGCGCTTCGCGAGGTACGTGGTGATGAGGCTATCGACGTACTGCATGATGGCCTGCAACGCCGTCGCGCTTGCCTCCCCTCCGCCGACCCCTCCGCCCACACCATCCGCCACCATCGCGAGATACGCCATCCGCTGCTCTCCCTCGGGGATCAGGTGATCCTCCTTGGTGAGATTCGTCCGGATGACTTCCATCCGCTTGTTGATGTTGACCATCAGAAAATGGTCCTGGTTCTCCTTACGGACCTTTCCCTTGTGAGACAGACCATAGACGTCGAGCTCGTTGTTGCGCGGGCGACGGCTGGCGGAGGGGAATTCGTCGGTGGTCATGGCTTCACCTTGGTGCAGAGTGGTGATAGTGACATCATAAAATCCGTTGCGATGTGGCGCGGGCTGGGTCGACGAAGGCACGTCATGCGGGCAGCGGCGCGCCCGGCACGATTTCGAGCAGGAACTCCGCGAGCGGGAATATGGTGATTGGCCCCTGCCTCTGGGTGAAGGGCACGTCGGCCAGCGCGATGAGTCGCGCCTCAGGAAACTCATCGTGGAACGCCAAGAGCCCTCGGCGATCGGCCGGGCGCAGCGTGTGACCGCTTTTGACTTCGATTGCGACGAGGCCATCGGCCGTCTCCACGACGAAGTCCACCTCGACGCCACTCGTCGTCCGCCAGGTGGAGAGTCGGGCCTCGCGCTCCCCCTCGCACCACGCCGCGAGATGCTGAAACACCAGACCTTCGCGGGAGGCGCCGATCGCGTCGGGGGCCGCTCGCGCGCCGTCCCTCGGTCGGAACGCCGCCGCGATACCCGTGTCCGCGAAATACAGCTTGGGCTGCGCCGCCAACGCACGGCGTGACGGGCGCGCGCTGAAGATCGGGACCCGCGTAATCAGGAACATCGACTCGAGTACGTCGATCCAGTCGATCACGGTACTTTTCTTGACGGCCGCAAGTTGCGCGATTGCGGTGGGGCTGATCACGCTTCCGTGAGAGAGCGCCAGCTGCTCGAGTGCGCGCGCGAAGCCGTCGATTTGCCGCACCCGCGCTTCCGCACGCACTTCGTCGAACACCGCCACCGTGGCATAATCGGCCAGCGCCTGCTCCGCACTCTCGGACGTCCAGATGATGGGCAACAATCCGATGCGCTGCGCGACGCCGACCGAGAAGGCCGCTCCGAGCTCCGCGGCGAGAAACGGCGACATGATGCGCCGCCCGGCGCGCCCGCCAAGCAGATTGACTCCGGCGCGATGCAGGAATCGCGCGCTGGATCCGGTGAGGAGAAAACGGCGCGCTGGCTCGCGATCCATCCGCTGGTGCACGGCATCGAGAATCGCCGGGACGCGCTGTACCTCATCGATGACGACCCAGCGGCTCACCGCCGTGGCATCGAGCGTCTCGTGTAGGCGCTCCGGCTCCGCCGCCAACGCGCGCGCCGTTGGTCCAGATCGCAGGTCGAGCAAGACCGCATCGGGGAAGCACTGCTGTGCGTACGTTGACTTCCCCGTGCCCCTCGGCCCGAACAGAAAGGTGCTCCGCGTGGGCGCCGGGCTGAGCCTCCGAACGGAGGGAAGCAGAGGAATCAGGGGGGGCATAGGAGCATTATAACGGCGCCGCCGTCCAAATCAAGCTGAAATAGACGGTACTGCCGTCCAATAACGCACTCTGCGCAGAAGCGAGAACGGTACGCCGATGCGGCTGCGAGGCGTTGCATCGCTCATTTTGCTCTTGGGGCGGTCAGTCGGCGTAGCTCGGTAAACCAGTTCTGCAGGATCAGGTACCGCGCGGCTGGCGCGCCGTTCGGGTTCGCTCCCCCGGTTGCCGCGAGGCTGATGATGAAGCGTCGCCCATCGGGATGCAGGTCCCAGCTTGAGATGTTGTCCGAATCGACGGCGAGAACCAACTCCGGTGCCTGCACGACAATCGTCGGTGATCGGTCTATGCGCACGCGAAAGAGCGAATCCAACGGCTGGGCGCCGCGCCAGAAGTAGACGTAGCGGCCATCGGGGGACCAGCGCGGAGACTGCCCGTTCCCGCGCGAGACATTCCACTTCCCCTGCGGCACCGGGAAATCACGCAGCCAGACCTGGTTACCCCCGGCCTCATCCGATCGAAACGCAATGAGCCTCCCGTCCGGTGACACGCGCGGCTGAGTCTCACTGGCCGGTGACTGGAGATACGGCACCGGGACGCTGCCTGAGTCTGGCCTGGCGGTGAAGATGTCTCGGCCGCGCCCCGGCATCTCCGCATCGAAGACGATCAGCGTGTCACTCAACCACTGTGCGCCAGTGAGCTCGCCCTCGTTCCCCATCGGGAGACGTCGCGCGGGCGCACTGTTGTCGGCGGGCTTGAGATGCAGGTCTTCCCGCCGCCTGGCCCCGCTATCTTGCACATCGAACAGCAGTCGAGTGCCATCCGGTGACCAGACGGGCTCGTCGTAGTCGCCCTCAAAGCTCAGCTGCGTATAGGTGCCAGTGATGAGGTCGAGGGTATAGAGGTCGGTTCCATTGCCGCGTGTCGGAACGACAACCTCCATGGCGAGGAAGCGTCCGTTGGGCGAGAAGCGCAAGGCCCTCCGACTCGCTGCGGGCAACCGGAGGGTGTCGGCTCCCTTCCCGGGGTCCACGATGACCAGCCGGTTCTCGGCGCTGTTCGCGGCGCCGTCAGCATCGCGCTGCACCAGCACGCCGCTCGCCGAGACGGCATAGCCCCGGCCAGAGAACGAAGCGCCCACGCGCTCCAACACGCGCGCCGGTTCGCCCTCCACTGCGTGTTTCGCGAGATTGAACCTCACCGCGAAGAGTCCCCCCTCAGTTCCCACGTACACGAGGTGTCCAGTGGGGACGTACGTGGGGGCAACACCGCCGCGCACCAAGACGACCGACGAGTCGCTCTTGAAGTCATAGAGCAGGACGTCGCCATTGGAGTGGAGAATCCCGCTCCCATCGGGCAATGGTGCGATGCGGCTAAAAGTGACTTTGGGCAGCAGCTCGGGCTCGCCGCCGCTTGCGGCCACGCGATACACGCTCGAGGGCGTGGTAAAGATGATCTCGTCGGGCGTGGCCCACTGCGGGAAGTAGGGGTCAAGTTTCCCCGCGGCTACGAGCGTGACCGCGCCGCCGCCGCTCACAGACATCTTCACCAGTGCGCGATTGCCCGACCGAAAGACAATCCATTGGCCGTCAGGTGAGAACGAGGGCTGGAAGCCCGTCTCCGTGCCAGCCAGCTTGCGGAACTCCGCATCGCCGTCGAGATGGCGCAGATAGATCGCCTGCTCGCTCCCCACGCGGCCGACCATCGCAAGGACACGCCCATCTGGGGAGATGGCGATATCTGAGCCTGTGTTCGGCACTACATCGCCCGTCGAGAGATCGAACCGCCGGAACGGCGCCTCGGGGGTTGGGCGCATCCAGGCTGCGCCTGCGACGAGCAGCGCAACCACAGCGACGCCTGACGCGACGAGCGTCGCGCGACGGCTCCCGCGTCCCCCTGCGACCTGTGCCTCCACCCCTGCAGTGCCCAACACCGTGAAGGTCGGATTCCCCAGCGCCTCACCGAACGCCTTCGCACTCTGAAAGCGATCCGCCGGCAACTTCTCCAGTGCCTTCGCCACCGCACTCGCCACGTTCGCCGGCACCGACTTCCGATACTTCGTCACCGAGACCGCGGGCTCGGTGATGATCTTCATGATGATCTGCTGCGCGCTTGAGCCCGTATGCGGCGGCTCGCCCGTGAGCATCTCGTAGAGCACACTCGCGAGCGAATAGATGTCGGCGCGGCCGGTGATCTCCTTCTCCGCCGTCGCTTGCTCGGGGCTCATGTAGTGCGGCGTGCCGAGGCTCAGGCCGGTCTCGGTCATCCGCCCGCCGGCCGCCGCTGAAACGGCCAGCGCAATACCGAAGTCGGCGATCATCGGGCGCCCGCCCTGCATGAGAATATTCTCGGGCTTGATGTCGCGATGAATCACGCCGCGCGAGTGCGCGTATTGCAGGGCGTCCAACACCTCGCGCGCGATGCGTACGGCTTCGTCAATGCCAAGCTGCGTCTCGCGATTCAATTGATCGCGCAGCGTTTCGCCCTCGATGTACGGCATCACATAGAACAAGAAGCCGTCCGCCGTGCCGCTGTCGAACAACGGCAGGATATGCGGATGGCTCATGCTCGCGGTGGTCTTGATCTCGACCACAAACCGCTCGGCGCCGAGTACGGCGGCGAGTTCGGGCTTGAGCACTTTGACCGCGACCGGGCGGTCGTGTTTGAGGTCGTGCGCGAGGTAGACGGTGGCCATGCCGCCGGCGCCGAGTTCGCGTTCAATCCGGTAGCGGTCCGCGAGCGCGGTGCGCAGGCGGTCAATCGTGGCGCCGGTCATCTAACGTGTCCTCATCGGGTCATCCGTCTCGCGTGATGGTCATCGGGTCAGCAATACGACGAAGGAGGACATCTTCGGCGGATGATTCGAGGGGTGGCTCACGGCGCAAATTTGCCCGATGACGCTCCGGACAGCTAGTAGGTGCGGGTCTGGGCCTAGGGCGCGGGGGGCGCGGGGGGCGCGGGGGGCGCGGAGGGCGCGTGGTCGTCTCCCCTTCGCCGCAGGCGCCCAACTCGTCCTTGGCACGCCATCCCAGCTCTCCACGCTGCGGCCCGAGATCTCTCTCGCCGCCAATGAGAACTGGTTCACCGAGATGCGCCGCCTGACCGCTCCGCGCTAGATTCTCACCCGTGACTGATCCAAACCGCGGGGACTCCCCGCACGACCGCCCCATCGAGAGCGAGATCGAATCGCGCGCGACGGTCGCGGTGCGCGTCTCCGACATCGACAAGCTCGCCGATGATGATCGTCCGCCGGGATTTATCCGGCGACTCATCGGCGACCCGTTCATCCTCGTGGGACTGCTCGTGGTGCTTTCGATCGCGGCAATCTTCGTGGTCCCCCGTGTCCTCTGGCGCCTCGCGCCGTCCCCGAGCGCACGCGTGGTGCTCGTGGACTACACCGTGCCGTTCGTGAGTGCACGTGAACATCGCGGCGCGGCGTGGGTGCTGAATCACGAGAAATACGTCGGGCCCGATAGACGCCCCTGGAGCGCGGTCGGCACGCATGTCGGCTACGATCCCCTGCATCGCGATGTCCAGACCACGATCGCCCAGCAGGACCTCCGTGAGGTGGACTGGCTCTTCGTCACCGATGCCTACGGCGTGTACGAGGATGATCTCCTCGACATCGAGCACGAGATCGCGCATCTGGATCGATCAAAGAAAGTGTTCGGTGGAATCTCCGATGCTGACGCTGCCGCCATCTCCGCCTTCTCGGCGCGCGGCGGGCACACCTTCCTTGAGTTCAACTCACTGGAGCAACCGACCGAACCAGCCGCACGCGCGGTGCTCGAGCAGTTGTTCGGCGTGCACTGGACTGGGTGGAGCGGGCGCACATTCTTCTCGCTCAGCGACACGCTCGACGTGCCGCGCTGGTTTCCCCGCGTCTTCCGGCAACACTTTGGCGATCGCCCCCTTCCGTCTCGCCCGACGCTGGTGCTCGTGCACTCCGACGGAAGAATGCTCCTCATCACGGACTCGACTCTGTCTGGTGCTGGACCACGCGTGCACGTGACAGAGGCTGGGGTCCGCGAGCTCCCGCGTGCGCTCGGAGGGGCCGAGTATCCATTTTGGTTTCCCGTGCTCACCGTGCGCGACAGTAGCACCGAACTGCTGGCGGAGCTCGTGCTTCCCACGAGCCCCGCGTTGGGCGACCTCCTAGCGCGCGAAGGTTTGCCGCGGGATCGCATTCCTCTGCTCACCCGACGCATTACGACAAACGGCGCACACCATGTCTACTTGGCCGCAGATATGTCCGACACCGATTTTCATCCGGGTCGCTACGACTTGCTCGGGCCGGAGTGGATGCGCGGCCTCGCGGACCTTCAGCCAGATCTCATTGCCGGGGCGCATGCGTTTTGGGATTTCTACGTGCCCGCAGTGTCGGCGCTCTTGAAGTCGCCGCGATAGTCGAGATACATCCGCTCCACCTTGGTGCGCGCCCACGGCGTCTTGCGCAAGAACTTCAGGCTCGATGCGATACTCGGATCGGTCGTGAAGCAGGCGATTGTCACGCGGCGTCCCATCTTTGCCCAGCCTTTGTGCTCCACAAGCTCCGTGAGCATCCGCTCAAGCGTGATGCCATGGAGCGCATTGGGAGGATGCGGGGCGTGGTCAGCCATGCGGGAAAGTTAATGCCTCCGTCGGCGTGAGTCTCACGCCCCTCCGCGCGCGAACGATACATTTTGGGGAATGCTGAGTCGCTCCGCTTGCTCCGTGCTGATGCTGGCCGTGAAGATGCTGGCCGTGAAGATGCTGGCCGTGCTGATACTGGCCGTGCTGATGCTTGCCCCGCTCGCGCCGCTCGCCGCGCAGCGGCCCACCTCGGGGACGGTGCACGTCACCGTGCGAGAGGCCATGGGGATGGTGGAAGGAATCCGCGTCCGCTCCGATTCCGTGAGCGCCACGACCGACGCCAATGGCCACGCGCGGCTGGTGTTGCCCGCTGGGAGACGCACACTGCTGCTGACTCGGATCGGATTCGTCCCGCGGAGCGTCACCGTGCAGGTGATCGCCGACAGCGCCGTCTCGGTGACGATTGACGTCTCCATGGCCGACATGGTTGCGGCGATGACCGAAGTCACCATCTCGGCGACCCGCACGGAGCGGCTAGCGGGAGAGACGCCTCTCCGTGTCGAGGTGCTCGACGAGATGGAGGTCGAGGAGGCCACCCTGATGGCGCCGAGCGGCATCTCGATGCTGCTGAACGAAACGCCCGGGCTGCGGGTGCAGACGGCGTCGCCATCGCTGGGCACGGGGAGCGTGCGCATCCTCGGGTTGCCGGGCCAGTACACCGCGATGCTCGCCGATGGGCTGCCGCTCTACGGCGGCGCCGCGAGTGCTCTCGGCCCGCTCGACATCTCGCCGGTCGATCTCAAGCGCGTGGAGTTGATCAAGGGCGCCGCCTCGGCCCTGTACGGTGGGCAGGCGCTCGGCGGCGTGATCAACCTGATCTCCAAGACACCGACCGGCGGCAACGAGTGGCTCCTTAATCGTCGCAGCATGGGCGTCACGGACGCCGCAACGTGGTTGAGCAAGCGCATCTCCGCAACGTCGGGCATCTCGCTGCTTCTTACGGGAACGACGCAGCGCGCGATGGACGTGGACGAAGACGGCTGGGGCGATCAATCTCGCGCGAGTCGGTGGAGCATCCGTCCGCGCTTCTCCTCCTCCGACAGGAATGGTCGGTCGCTGTTCGCCACTGCGGGCTACGGTTTCGATGATCGCCGAGGAGGCACCCTCGGGAGCGGACTCGCACCGAATGGACTGCCGATTCGCGAAGCACTGACGGGACGGCGCGCCGATGCAGGACTGACCCTGCGCCTCCCACGGGCAGACTCCGGCCATCTCGCCGTGAGGTTCGCGCTCTCCACCAACGGCCGCGAACGATGGCTCGGGCCGGGGCCCGTCGAGCGCGATCGCATCACGACAGGATTCGCCGAACTCACGCGCGTGCGGCGCATTGAGCGCGGAGCGGTTGTCCTCGGCGCCGCTGTGCAGACGGACGCGTATCGCAACGAGCTCAACGCCACGTTCGACCACCAGTGGGTGACCCCTGGACTCTTCGTGACCGGCGAGCGTGACATCGGCCGCATCACCGTCTCGGCGAGCGTGCGCGCTGATCACCAGCCGGTGAGCGGCGTGATGGTGACGGAGCGCCTCGCGCTCCTCTTTCGTCCCGTTCCGGAGTGGTCAGTGCGGGTAAGTGGCGGCACCGGCTTCGCTGCCCCGGCTTCGATGACGGAAGAGATTGAGGCCATTGGGTTGCGCAGCATCCAACCCAGCGCGTTGAGCGCCGAGCGCAGTGTTGGCGGCATGGTGGATCTCAGTGGCCGCGTCTTCGGTGCGGAGTTGCTCGTGACGGGCTACGCCTCGTCCATCAACGGCGCCATCCAACTCCTCGACCTCGGCACGCCTGCCCTCACCGGTGCGTTACGCAACGCCGCGGGCCCCACCCGCGTCGGCGGCGCGGAGGCCGCGGCGATCTGGCGATTTGGCGACAACAAGTTCCTGCTCACCTACGGCTATGCGCGCGGAACGAGAACCGACGCGGTCACTGGCCAACGCGAGGCGATGCCGCTCCTCAATCGTCATCGGCTCGGCGGCGACTTGATGCTCGAGAAGACGGGGGTGTATTTGGTCGGCATCGAGGGCGCCTACTACGGCCGGCAGGCGCTGGACGACAATCCGTATCTGGGTGAGTCGAAACCCTACCTCTACGCCATGGCCATCGCGAAGCGGCAGTTCGGCCCGGTGGAGATCGTCGCGAATTTTGAGAATCTCCTCAATGTTCGGCAGACGGACTTTCAGTCGTTGGTGCGTCCCACACCCATGGTGGGAGGCCGTTGGACGACGGATGTGTGGGCGCCGCTCGAGGGATTCATGGCGAATGTGGCGGTGCGCTATCGGTGGGCGAGCGGGAGATAATCGTCGCGGTACGCCGCGCGACCGAAGAGTCGCCGCAGACACGAACGGCTTGCCGGAATGAACTCCGGCAAGCCGTTGCGCTTGACCACGCGGACCAACGATAGCTGGGGCGGGACTCGAACCCGCGACCCCGGCATTATGAGTGCCGTGCTCTAACCAGCTGAGCTACCCAGCCCTATCTCTGACAGCCAAGCAATCTATCAGGCTCGGGTCCTGACCTCAAACCCCCGATGTCCGCCATCAGCATTCCGACGATCTCACGACGATCTCACGACGATCTCACGACCACAAACAACGAAGCGCCCCTTTACGGAGGCGCTTCGAGTCCTGCGAGTAGCGGGGGCGGGATTTGAACCCGCGACCTTCGGGTTATGAGCCCGACGAGCTACCAGGCTGCTCCACCCCGCGTCAGTGAGAAGGAACCTAGTCGCCGACCCCGCAATTTCAAGTGGGACGGCGGCGAAGTTTCCCCCTGGATTCATGTGCCTTGAGATGCCCCACATTGGCGCTTACGGGGCGACGAGCGTGACGTTCGTGGGATTGTAACTGGGTGGCGTGGTAATCCCGGCGGGCAAGGTCGCCGTCCCGAAAGTCCCGCTCCGGCTCCCGAAGGTCACTACGCCGAAGGTGTTGGTCGAAACGGGCGTGAAAGCATTGATGAGCGCGACATTCAGCGTCCCC
>JAYTDH010000134.1:0-7322 GCA_043736095.1 Gemmatimonas sp. | reverse complement strand
GCCACGCTCCCGCCCACTCTTGGCGCCCAAGACTCCGGTGAGTCCCACAGCGGCCCGCGCGCGCGCAAAGTGATCTCCATCGGCAACTATCCGCGCGTTGATGGCATCCGCATCAACTATCGCGATTGTGAAGTTGATTTGGTGCGCGGCGCCAACATCACCATCTGGACCCCATACAACGATTTCAGCGGCGGACTCATGCAGGGCGTGGCACTCGGCTTGCCCATCACGATGGCCGGCGAGCTCCAGGGCATCGGGCTCGGCATTTTCGGCGCCGGCGCTGAATCAGACGCCCGTGGCATCGTCGTGGGCGGTATTGGGGCGGGCGTCGGCGGCAATCTCCGTGGCATCGCACTCGGCGGCATCGGCGTGGGCGCGGGCGGTGATGTGCGAGGAATCGCGGCGGGTGGGATCGGCGTGGGGAGCGGTGGCGATCTACGTGGCATCGCCTTCGGTGGCGTCGGCGCGGGGGTCGGCGGCTCGGTGCGCGGCGCCGCGGCCGGTGGAATTGGGGTCGGCGTCGGCGGGAATCTGCGTGGCATCGCGGCGGGTGGAATCGGTGTTGGCGTTGGCGGCGATATGCGAGGCCTGATGGCCGGCGGAATCGGCGTCGGCGCGGGTGGGAGCGCACGCGGCATTCTGATTGGTGGGGTCGGGGTGGGAGTTGGGAGCCAGATCCGCGGCATCACGGTGAGCGGACTCGCCGCGGGAGCGGGCGATGGCATCACGGGGATCACGGTCGCCGGGCTCGCGGTGGGCTCTGGTGGCAGTCTCAACGGCATCACCGTCGCCGGACTCGGCGTTGGTGCGCCGCGCATTCGCGGCGCCGCAGCGGCACTGATGGTTGGCGCCGCAAGCACACGCGGCATCGTCTTCGCCCCAGCGCTGTTCCGCACCGAGCGCGGCGGCAGAATGACCGGCGCCTCGATCTCCAGCGTCAATGCGATTCGCGGCTCGCAGCGCGGCCTGACGATTGGGCTCGTGAACTATGCGGAGCGACTGAATGGAGTGCAGCTCGGGGCGATCAATATCAATCGCGATGCGAGAGCGCCATTCAAGGTGTTGCCGTTTATCAATGTGGGGCGAAGCAGGTAGCTGTTGTTCACTTAGAGCTTAGAGCTTTCACCTGCAGTTGTAAGTTCTAGGCTGTAAGCCGTACGAGAGCGGCAACTTCAAGCGGGGTACCGGGCAAGGCTCGGTGCCCCGTATTCATTATTGGGTGCATGTTTTACTGCGCCGCTTCTTCCGCTGAGGATTTTATGCGCCACATTGCTCTCTCGTTGCTCGCTACCTGCCTACTGCTTCCAGTCGCACTCGCCGCACAGCAGACCGCTCCCGTGCGCTTCAACGAGTGGGAGGTACCGTATGGCGGCCGGCCGCGCGACCCCTACGTCGCCCCCGATGGCTCGGTCTTTTTTGTCGGCCAGGCCGGGAACTACATCGCGCAACTCGACCCGCGCACCGGATCCTTCAAGAAGTTCGCGGTTGATCCAGGGACGAATCCGCACAACCTGATTGTCGACGCACGCGGCAACGTCTGGTACTCCGGCAATCGCAATGGCATGATCGGCAAACTCGATCCCCGCACCGGCGCGATTACGCGCTATCCGATGCCCGATTCCACGGTGCGCGATCCGCACACGCTGACATTCGATGCGCAGGGCAACATCTGGTTCACGGCGCAGAACTCCAATGCAATCGGACATCTCAATGTCACGACGGGTGCAATTCGCCTCGTAAAGACGGGCGAGAATACTCGCCCCTACGGCATTGAGCTCAACTCACACGGGGTGCCGTGGGTGAATCTCTTTGGGACGAACAAGATTGCGAAGGTTGATCCGCAAACGATGGCCATCACGACGTTCACGCTCCCGCACGAGCGCGCGCGCAGCCGTCGTATTGCGGTCACGAGCGACGACATTGTCTGGTACGCCGATTACACGCGAGGATTCCTCGGCCGACTCGATCCCGCAACGGGCCGCGTCACCGAGATCCCAATGCCAAGCGGCCCCGCCTCCCTGCCCTATGGAATGGCGAAGGATGACAAGGGCCGCCTTTGGATCACCGAGTCCGGCCGTAACGGCGCCGTCCTCTACGGCTACGACCCGCGCGCGCAACGGTTCTTTGGCCGCACGCTGATGGGCAGAGCCGAGGACAACACCATTCGGCATATGTACTTCGATCCGAAAACTGGACTGCTTTGGTTCGGGACAGACCAGGGAACAATCGGGCGGGCAGAAGTATCTGCGGCGCGAGTGGCGATGTGAACTACAACTCACCACTCCCACCTTCAGCCACAGTTCAAGGCCAAAGCCACCCGAATATCCCCCCAGTCAGCCCAGCATACAGCAGCCCCTCAAGCGCCTGATAGATCCAGCTCTTCCACGGCCGCCCAAACCAGATCGAGTCCGGCACCGACGCAAACACATACGCCATAAATGCCGCCGTGCCCGTCACGCGGAACACCGCGAGATACTCCCCGCCTGACGGCAGGGCGATCGTCCCCATATACGCCACGAAAATCCCGACAGTGATGTAGAAGATCACGCTCTTCAACATCTTGCCGCCCATCGCCATCGACGCGCCCGGCATCACCGTCACAAACACGACCGGCCCGCGCGCCATCTTCGCGATCACTTCAGGCGACGGCCGCTCTCCCCCCGAACTGGGCGCCGAGTAGAGCCCCGGCGCGGGGTTCCCGGCACGGATCGCGTCCATCACCGCATCCTCGTTACTGAACCCCGCCCACTCTTTTCGATGGTGGGGCAACACCATCCAGATCACCGCCGAGACGATAAAGACCGCGAGACCGCTCAGCAGGATCGGGAGCCAAAGCACGTGAATGAACTGCATCTGGGACCTCCGGGGGGAAGGTGGATCGGCGTCACCCAGTGACGGCCGACGCTCAACAGTCTGGTCCCGGAGCCTCGCGCGCAATATCGTGTTCCTATGCCGGGCTCCCCACGCACCCCCAGTTCCGACCCAAAGCAGGACTCCCAGCAGGACTCCCAGCAGGACCCCAAGCAGGACCCAAAGCAGGACCTGAAGCGCGCCCTGCGCGTGTCACGCGCGGTGAATCGCGTGCGGCAGCTGCCCACGGTGTTCGTCGCGAACCCCCTCCTCGCGTCCTTCGTCGCGCTGATCTACTGGGACCTCGCCTCACACGAGTTCCTCCTCATCGTGCTCGCCGCAATGCTCGTCCTCATCACGCCGGCCGTGATGAGTTGGCTGCGTCTCAAGGATCGCCTGCGCCCCGAGGATGTCAGCATCGCCAACGAGCGACGCTCGATTGCTTTCTCGCTAATCCTCGGACTCATCTGGGCCACGATCGTCTGGGTGCTCTATCCACTCGGCGGCATCGGCGAACGCGCGACGCTCGTGATTGTGATGGCCGGAATGACCGGAGGCGCGATTGCCTTCTTCTCATTCTCTCCCGTGGCGAGCCTGGGATTTTTTGTCCCGTATATGCTCCCGCTGCTGGTGCAGACGTTGCGATTCGATACCGGGCTGCGCGTCCTCCCGGTCACGATCGCGGTGTATCTGCTCACGTCGCTGCTCTTCACGCGCACCGCGTGGCTGCAGTTCTTGGCGACTGTCGGGCTGATTGTCGAGCGCGATCAGGCGCTGGCCGAAGCCAAAGCCAGTGGCAAGCAACTCGAGATTGCGCTCTCGCGGATGCAGGACTTGGCGATGGTGGACGAACTCACTGGCCTCAAGAATCGGCGCGCCTTTTTCGATGACGCCGAGCCCGCCGTGGCCGCCGCGCGCCGCCGGAGTCAGCCGATTGCCGTCGCGTTGCTCGACCTCGATTTCTTCAAGGATGTGAACGACACCTACGGCCACGCCGCGGGTGATCTCGTGCTCAAAGAAGTCGCGCACCGGATTACCTCAACCCTCCGCGAAGAGCAGATCGTCGGGCGGCTCGGCGGCGAGGAGTTCGTCGCCCTGCTTCCGGATACCACGGCGGCGCAGGCGCTAATCGCGATTGAGCGCGTGCGCCGAGCGGTGGGGGCGAACCAGATCCAGCTCCCGGGGGGAGGGCCAGCGATCACCGTGACAATCTCGGGTGGGATCGCGCTGGTGGGGGAGGAAGAGGGGCTGGAGACGGTGATTGACCTGGCGGACAAGGCGATGTATCGGGCGAAGGGGCTGGGGCGGGATCGGGTTGAGGTGTTTGGGGTGTGATTATTTGCTAATCGGGAGTAAGTTTATAGGTTATTAGCTCTATCCCATAAAAAGTCAGATATGTCGTCATCAATCGAAGCCCTAGTCAATAAGGAATACGCGTACGGATTCGTGACCGACGTCGAGTCGGACACCATCCCCGCTGGCCTCACCGAGGAGACCGTCCGCCTCATTTCGGCCAAGAAGTCCGAGCCCCAGTGGCTGCTCGACTGGCGCCTCAAGGCCTTCCGTCGCTGGCAGACGATGACCGAGCCGCATTGGCCCAACGTCAAGTACGAGAAGATCGACTACCAGGCGCAGACCTACTACTCCGCCCCGAAGTCGGTGAAACCGCTGCAGTCGCTCGATGAAGTCGATCCCGAGCTGCTCAAGACGTACGCCAAGCTCGGCATCTCGCTCACCGAGCAGAAGCGTCTGAACGGCGTGGCTGTCGACGCGATCTTCGACTCCGTCTCCGTCGGCACCACGATGAAGCACGAGCTCGAGAAAGTCGGCGTCATCTTCTGCTCGTTCGGCGAGGCGGTGCACAATCACCCCGAGCTGATCCAGAAGTACTTGGGCTCCGTGGTCCCCTACTCGGACAATTTCTTCGCCGCACTCAACTCGGCTGTCTTCTCCGACGGCTCGTTTGTGTATATCCCGAAGGGTGTGAAGAGCCCGCTTGAGCTCTCCACCTATTTCCGCATCAACGCCGCCAACACGGGGCAGTTTGAGCGCACGCTCATCATCGCCGATGAAGGCGCCTCGGTGAGCTACCTCGAAGGTTGCACCGCCCCCAAGCGCGATGAGCATCAGCTCCACGCCGCGGTGGTGGAAATCATCGCCCTCGACCGCGCCACGGTGAAGTACTCGACCGTGCAGAACTGGTACGCGGGCGATGCCAATGGCGTCGGTGGCATCCTGAACTTCGTCACGAAGCGTGGCAAGGCGATGACCGATGCCAAGATCTCGTGGACGCAGGTCGAGACGGGTTCGGCAATCACCTGGAAGTATCCCTCCGTGATTCTGCAGGGCGACAACTCGGTGGGCGAGTTCTACTCGGTGGCGGTGGTGAATGGCATGCAGCAGGCCGACACCGGCACGAAGATGATTCATATCGGGCGCAACACGAAGTCGACGATCATCTCCAAGGGCATCTCCGCGGGGCGCGGGCAGAACTCGTACCGCGGCCAGGTGAAGATTCTCCCCAAGGCAGAGGGCGCACGCAACTACACGCAGTGCGACTCCATGCTGATTGGCAATGCGTGCGGGGCGCACACCTTCCCGTATATCGAAGTCGCGAACAACACGGCGACGCTGGAGCACGAGGCGTCGACGTCGAAGATCGGCGAGGATCAGATCTTCTATTGCAAGGCGCGAGGGTTGAACGCCGAGCATGCGATCTCGTTGATTGTGGCGGGGTTCTGTAAGGAAGTGTTTAAGGAACTCCCGATGGAATTCGCCTTGGAAGCGCAGCAGCTGCTCGGTATCTCGCTTGAAGGTTCAGTCGGATAAGTGCAGCGGCTTCACCACGGAGGCACGGAGACACGGAGAAGTCCAACCGTTTCCGGCTTTCCTCCGTGCCTTCGTGTCTCCGTGGTGAACAGCAGTTCACTATTCTTTTTGAAAACACCGAATCACTGACTTACATATGCTAAAGATCACGAATCTCCACGCCTCCGCCGGCACCAAAGAAATCCTCAAGGGCATCACCCTCGAGATCAAAGCCGGCGAAGTGCACGCCATCATGGGCCCCAACGGCTCTGGGAAATCCACCCTCGCCCAGGTCATCGCCGGTCACCCCGGTTATGAAGTCACCAGCGGCACTATCGAGTACCTCGGTCAGGACCTGCTCGATCTCGACGCCGAGGAGCGCGCGCAGCAGGGCGTCTTCCTCGCGTTCCAGTATCCGGTCGAGATCCCTGGCGTGACCAACGCCTACTTCCTCCGCGCGGCCTACAACGAGATTCGTAAGGCGCATGGTCTCGAGGAAGCCGATCCGATCGAGTTCCTCGACATCATGGAAGAGAAGCTCAAGCTCGTCGAGATGGATGTCACGATGATGCAGCGCTCCGTGAATGCGGGCTTCTCCGGTGGCGAGAAGAAGCGCAACGAGATTCTTCAGATGGCTGTGCTCGCGCCGAGGCTCGCTGTGCTCGATGAGACCGACTCTGGCCTCGACATCGACGCGCTGCGCATTGTCGCCGAGGGCGTGAACAAGCTCAAGAAGCCAGACAATGCGACGGTGATTGTGACGCACTATCAGCGTTTGCTCAACTACATCATCCCCGACTACGTGCACGTGCTCGCCGGCGGCCGCATCGTCAAGAGCGGTGGCAAGGAACTCGCGCACGAGCTCGAGGCCAAGGGCTATGACTGGCTTCTCGAGCCGGCGATGAGCAACGCGGGCGTCTGACCGTGACGACTCCGACGTATGTAGATCAGTTCCGCACGCTGACTGACGCGACCGAGTTGCAGCCCGATGCTCCGGCCTGGCTACCGGCGCTCCGTCAGGCGGCGTTCGATCGCTTCAACACGCTCGGCTTCCCCACCACGCGCAACGAGGATTGGCATTTCACCTCCGTCTCGCCGATTGTCGAGAAGACCTTCAAGGCCGTGAGTGCGGCGCCCACCATGCTCACCCTGAGCGACCTCGAGCCGTATCTCGTGGACGCTGAGTGGCATCGGTTGGTGTTTGTGAATGGACGCATTGAGCCAGCGCTCTCGCAGTTCGCCGAGCTTCCGGCTGATGTGCAGCTCTCTCCTCTCTCCGACATGCTCCGCGAGGAGCCGGAATGGATGGAGAAGCACCTCGGCAAACTCGCGGCGTTTGACACGGCTGCGTTCACCGCCATGAACACCGCCTTCATGCAGGAGGGCATTGTCCTCCGCGTGCCGAAGGGTGAGATCGTGGAGGTGCCGATTCATATTTTGCACGTGACCGATACCAACGCCGCCGGTGCGGCGATCCATCCGCGGTTGCTCGTCGTCGCTGAGGCGCTCTCGCAGGTGATGTTGGTGGAGAGCTATGTCGGGCTCGGCGGCGCAGCGTACCTCGTGAATGGCGTTGCTGAGGTCGTGGTGGGCAATGGTGCGCGCGTGGATCACTACAAGGTGCAGCGTGAGAGCATCGATGCGTTCCACGTGGGGACCGTGCA
>JAYTDH010000133.1:0-3574 GCA_043736095.1 Gemmatimonas sp. | reverse complement strand
GCGCGGCGTGCCGGGGACTTTCTATATCCATCCGTGGGAGTGGGATCCGGGGCAGCCGCGGTTGGCGGTGCCGGTGTTGACGCGGATCAGGCACTATGCTGGGCAGGGTGGGGTGTTGGAGCGGATTGATGCGTTGCTGACGGCGTTTGAGGTTGAGCCGATGTGTAATTCTCCGATGTTGACTGGCGCCGCGAGCGCTGCGCGCGCCGCCTCGTGAGCGTCGCCGCGTGAGCGTGCTGACTGTCTCACCCTACGCCGGGAGCGCGGCCGAGTGGAACGACTTTGGCGCGCAACAGCTCGGCTGGACTGCGTTCCATCGGCTTGAATGGCGCGACGTGATACAGCGTGTGCACGGGCGTGAGTGCCCGTATCTCTGCGCGCGTGACGCCGCGGGTGTGCTGCGCGGAATCCTTCCACTCGTGCGCCTCAAGAGCGCGGCCTTTGGCCACTATCTCGTGTCGATGCCGTATGTGAACTACGGCGGCCCGCTCGGCAATGACGAAGCGATTCGCGCACTTGTGGATCACGCCGATGCGATGGCGTCGCGCGAGAAGGTGAAGCTCCTTGAGCTACGCAGCGCGCGTGAGTTGCCGGTGAATCTCCCGGTCTCGCATCGCAAAATCACAGTCGTGTTGCCGCTCGAGGGCACACCGAATGAAGTGTTCGGCAAGTTCAAGGCGAAGTTGCGCAGCCAAGTGCGACGCCCGGCGAAAGAGGGCGTCACGATCAAGATGGGCGCGGATCAGGTAGACCCGTTCTATGAAGTATTCGCCGAGCACATGCGCGATCTCGGGACGCCAGCGCAACCGCGGGAGTTTTTTAGGGCAATCGCGCAATCGTTTGGAGACGATGTCTGGTTCTCGACCGCGTGGCTGGAGGGCAAGCCAATCGCGTGCGGCGCCGGATTCCGTTGGGGCACCGAGTTCGAGATCACGTGGGCGTCGTCACTGCGCGCGTACAACAAGGTGAGCGCCAACATGGGGCTCTATTGGGCGCTGATTGAACGCTGCGCGCAGGAAGGGTTCACGCGCTTCAACTTCGGGCGGTGCACCCCGGGGAGCGCGACGCACACTTTCAAGGCGCAGTGGGGCGCGTTGGATGAGCCGCTCTGGTGGTACGCGGGGCGGGGGATGGGCGAGGCGGGGACGCCGTCTCCGGACTCGGCGAAGTTTCGGATGGCGGTGAAGGTGTGGCAGAAGCTGCCGCGCGCTGTCACGGACCTCGTGGGGCCGCAGGTGGTAAAAAACATTCCGTAGAACAGTCGCACACCGAACACGAGACTCGTATGCAGTTTTTTCAGTCCGAAGGGTATCGCACTCTCGCGCACACCACCTTTCGCGTCGGCGTCGGCACGGCGTTCTTCACGCGTGGCGCGCAGAAGCTACTTGGATGGTTCGGTGGCACGGATGGCAATGGCGCGACCGCGAATCTCATGAGCATGTACGGCGCGGCCGGTGTCATCGAGTTCGTTGGCGGCCTGTTGGTTGCGTTCGGGCTCTTTACGCGACTCGCCGCCTTTGTTGCCTCGGGCGAGATGGCAGCGGCGTACTTCATTGTGCACGTCGCGGGCGGTAGCCTGTTTTGGTGGGGGAACCGCGGCGAGCTCGCGATGGTCTATTGCTTCGCGATGCTGGCGATCAGCGCGTTCGGCGCCGGGCCAATCAGCGCGGATGCGGTGATGTCGAAGGGTCGGTCAGGCGACGGACGATAGTCGATATCAGCAGGTCGCGCTCTGCCTGTAGCATCTGCGTGTGACCGATTTCCGGGAGGAAATCGACCGTCGTGCGCGTACCGAGATTGAGTGCCGGAAACATCTTGGCGAGCTGCGCCGCGTGATTGAAGAGCTCGTGGCGCCCTGAGGTATAGACGAAGTGCACTGCCGAGCCGCGAGCGACTTGGCCCGCGAGAAGACGACTCGCTTCCTCGCGCGGCATGTACTGGTAGTCAATCAACTCGGCGTCTCCGCTGCCAGGCATCGGTCGCCACAGCCCCGCAGCACGCAGCGCACGACGGTAGAGTCGATGGCGCATATGGCGCCACCCCCACCCCGCCGTGCGATAGGCGAAGGGGTCCACGAGCACCGTGCGCGTGACACGCGCATCGGACGCGGCGTACCGGAACGAATCCTCCGCACCAGAGCAGATGCCCCCGAGGGCCAGCTCTGACTCCGGTGCCAGCGTCACCATCGTCTGTACCGCTTCACCGATCTCTTCGCGCGTGCGGTCGAGGAGTCTCCCTTCGCTGCGCGTCCCGCTGTCGCCGAGCCCGCCGAGGTCGAAGCGCAGCGTCGAGATCCCATGCGGCGCGAGGGCGCGCGCGAGTTGCGTGTACACGCGGTACGGCCCCGACCTGGGCATCAGCCCCGAGTTGACGAGCCCGACGCAGAGGCGGGACTTCCCCTCGCGTGCATCGGTGAAGACGCCCGAGAGGCGGCCGCCCTTGCCGAACTGAATCGCGCGTTCGGTCATGACGCAGCACCGACGCAAGAGAGCAGGGCGTCCACCATCCCCTTGTCTGGTGACAACTGCAGCACTCCGTGCCCACTATCCCAGTCAACCGCTGTGGGAAGGGCAACGTAGCGTCCACCTCGCATCTGCGCGCGCAATGCCGCGTACGCTGCCCGGTGCACGGGCGAATCGCTCGAGCTCACCCAAGAAAGCTGCGTCTCAAGTGGTATGGCCGGGGGAGTGAGTCGTAAGTCCTGGAGCTGCTGCACTGCAATGGATGACCAGGTAAAGCCCAGCAGCTCCTGCGCCTCGCTCTTCGAGGCTGACGTTGCCTTGCGCCCTGCGGGATTGAGCCCCGACATGCGCAACGCTTGCTCGTGTTGGGCCTTCTGAAGAAAGTCAGTTCCGTTGCACACGGGGTCCACGACAATTGCCGCATCCCACTGCGCTGCGGCGAGCACCTCGCTTACGAGCGTTCCCCCGAGGCGGAAGCCAACGGCGGTCACGCGGCTGATGCCGGTCCGCGCGATAAGCGCAGCGCGCGCCGCAAGAATATCCTCGCACCACAAGGCGGGGTTGCCGGCGGTGGTTTCTCCAAGCGAATCCCGCGTGCCGCGGAAGTCGAAGCGCATCACCGGAATTCCGGCGAGCGCCAGTCTCGTCATCAGCAGGGAGATCACGAAGGTCGCCCGCACGTCGTCAAAGCCGACGGGAGCACAAATCAGCACACCCCGCTCTGCCTCGACTCCCGTTCGGGAGATCAGGTGGCCATACAGCCCTGCTTCCACACCAAAGAAGAAGCCCTCGCGCGCGAGTGCGGCGTCCTCCTCGCTGTCGTCCGAGAGTGCCGGCGACGTTGGATCGACCAAGTGCGCCAACGTCGCGAGCGATTCGCGCAGCACATCCATGCCGTCGAGTCGAACACTGCGTTCCCGTTGCACGCGCAGAATGAGCTGCAGCCCCAATAGGGAATCTCCCCCCAGCTCAAAGAAATTCTGCCGTCGCCCCACCGACTCACGCTCTAGCAGTTCGCACCAGATCCCCGCCATCCAACGCTCGGTCTCTGTGCGCGGCGCCTGGCCAACGTTTGTCGCGAGCACAGGAGTCGCAAGCTCCGGCAGCGCCCG
>JAYTDH010000132.1:0-10491 GCA_043736095.1 Gemmatimonas sp. | reverse complement strand
CCAACAAAAAGCATCGCGCCGAGCGAGTGCACCGTGGGATTGCCCACATATGCCGCGATCGCGTCTCGGCCGTGCGACTTCTGTACGCGCTGGATTCCTGACACCGCGAGTGAGATGGCCTCGCTCCATGAGATGCGTTGCCATTCCGTGCCGACGCGTTTCATTGGGTGGCGAATGCGGTCGGGGTCGGTGTGGATGTCTTGCAGCGCGACCGCCTTGGGGCAGATGTGGCCCTTGCTCAGCGGATCGTCCGTATCGCCGCGAATGTCCATCACCTTGTCGCCGTGCGTGGTGATGACGAGACCGCACATCGCCTCGCAGAGCGTGCAGGTCCTGAGCTTCTTTTGGTGTTGCATTGGCGGTGAACTCGGTTGCGCGAGGGTCATCAGGTTACCAGGACGTTCACGATTGCGTTGCCGATGCCGATCAACGCCGAGCCGGAGATGAGGCCGGCGGATATCGACTCTTGTCCCTCGATCCAGATTGCGTGCTGCTTCGATCCCACCGCGTAGTCCTTGCGCCCCATCCACCAGAACATCATCGCGCCAACCCACATCGCGAGGCAGGACTCGGGCGGCAGCACCACCCCGAGGCCAATCGAGACCGCCGAGAGCGGAAACTTACCCTTGGTCTTGATGCGCGTCACTTCGAACACGAAGGCGACGATTGCCGCGACAATCATCGAGATCACCGCAGACGGCGGGAGGCGAGAGACGCCATTGGCGATGAGGTCGGCCACGCCCTTCCACTGCAGGGCCGCGGGCATCGCGAACTGCTCGGAGACAATTGTGCTGGGCGAGCGCGTGCCATCGGCGGCCGGCGGCAGGAAGAGGAGATAGAACAGCGGCGTCGAGGCTGCCGCGCCGGCGATCACTCCGATGATGTGCCCGATGGCCTGCTGCCGCGGCTTCGCGCCGAGCATGTAGCCGGGCTTAATGTCAGAGAGCAGGTTCGAGGCGTTCGCCGCGATCTCCGCCGTCATTGTGGCCGGAATCAGATTGCTCGCTGGATTCGCCCGGTCAATCGCCCCCATCGTGAACTGCGTAATCTTGGAGAGCGCTCCCGTCGGCGTCCAAGAGGTGAGCGCCATCGAGTTCGTGCAGATGATGGTGAGTACGAAGATCAGCGGCAGCGAGATGAACGTCAGGAGCCAAGGGACGCCGAAGAAGGCGTGTGTGAAGTAGGCGCCCACAGCGCTGAGGATTGGCACACCGACGAACGAGACCCAGAGTGGGAGCTCGATGTCGTGCAGGGGATCTTGCGCCGCAGCGACCGGCGCTTTCTTGGTGAAGATCCCCTTGAATGCGCCGGTGATTACTTCCGGTTTCGCGAACAGGCCCACGAGCGAGCCGACGACCATCATCACGACGCCCCACCAGAGCGACCACTGGTTCACAATCTCAGCCCGCGAAATCGCCACCTGCACGCCGCTCGGCGCGGTGTAGGCGGCAATGTCCCCGCGCTGGATGATGATGGGTGCGAGGATAGCGAAGTTCACGACGGCGCCAATCAATACGCTCGTCGCTACGCGGATCCCCATCATCCCGCCGATGCCGAGCATCGCCACGTCGAGCGTGAGGCGAAGTCCGAGCGTCCGGAACTCCGTACCGAGAATTTTCGGCGTCCACAGCTCGTAGCGTGCGGCGAGATTGTAAAAGTAAGAGTCGATGCGCTCCTTGAAGAACCAGGGCGCGGTCATGCCGGCCCACTTGTCGAGTCGCAGGATCGTGAACTGCAGGAGGCGCATCCAGCCGTCGCTGGCAATCAGTTGGTACGTGGCCGCGATCCCCGCCGAGACGCCGAGCACCTTGGCGCGAAACATCCCGGCCGCCTCTTGCCCTGTATAGAGCGAGTCGAGCACCACTCCCGCGGCGCGCCCTTCGGGGAAGGGGAGTTGGTCATCGTTAATGAAGCGGCGCTTCATCGGGAAGGCGACGAGCACGCCGATGAGAGAAATGATGGCGTTCCAAATCATCATCTGCCACCACGGGACGATGTTCCCCGTCACGAGCATGTAGGCCGCGAGCCCGGAGACGAGCGGCGTGACCATGTAGCCAGCCGCGGTCGCGATACTCTGCGTCGCGTTGTTCTCCAAAATGGTGAAGTCGTCGGCGATGCCGAACTTCGCGAGGAGGCGGAACATCGCGAAGGCGACAATCACCGAGGTGAGGCCAACGCCGATGGTGATGCCGGTCTTGCCGGCGATGTAGAGCGCCGTGGCGGAGAGGACGCCGCCAATCAGGAATCCCGTGAGCGCGGCGCGGATCGTCAACTGCGGCATGTCGCCGCGGTAAATTTCCTTCAGCCACCAAGTGTCTTTCTCGAGCCGGGACCAGCTGGCGATCTGTTCGGCGGTGAGTTGCTTCAGCGGCATTGGTGAGTTCGGCGTGGCGGGAGTGCTGCGTTTACAGCGCAAAGATCTGTTGTGCGTCTGCCAACTTCACGAACGGATCGCTCTTGGGGAGAAACTCGTGGGCGACGTAGCCGCTGAAGCCGGTTGCCGCGATGGCCTGTGCGATCCGCGGATAGTTGAGCTCTTGTGTGCCGTCGAGCTCATTCCGCCCCGGATTCCCTGCGGTGTGGTAGTGCGAGATGAGCAGCGCGTACTGTCCGATGGTCCGCACCACATCGCCTTCCATAATCTGCATGTGATAGATGTCGTAGAGAAGTCGGAAGCGCGCGGTGCCGAGCCCGCGTGCGACCTGCGCCGCCCACTCCGTGCGATCAGCGTGATAGTCGCGGTGGTCTACTTTGCTGTTGAGCATCTCCATCACGAGCGTGACACCGAGGCGCTCCGCGCTGGGAACGATGCGTTTGAGTCCCGCGACGCAGTTGGCGATCCCCTCGCCATCGGACATGCCGCGCCGATTGCCAGAGAAGACAATCATCTGCGGAATTCCTGCGGCCGCGACGAGCGGGAGGAGTCGCTCGGACTCGGCGACGAGCTTGTCGTGCAGGTCGGGGCGATTCCAGCCGTCGGCAATCGGGCCCGGTCCGTTGGCAATGGCGCAGGTGAGCCCGTGCTGACGCGGCATCGCCCATTCGTGCTCACTCAGCAGGTCCACCGCGTCGAGGCCGATGCGCTTGGCGGTCGCGCAGAGTTCAGGTAGCGGAGTGCTGCTAAAGCACCAGCGCGCGACGCTCTGCTTGTACGGTGCGGTGCCGCGTGCCGCTCGCGCGTCGCTCAGGAGCGCGGGCGCGCTGCCAGATGCCGCGGCCGGCGCGGCGGCTACGTGCGCAATTGGCAGTGTGAGGGCCGCGGCGACTCCGAGCCCAGTCTTGATCGCCTCCCGGCGTGTGTGGCTCATAGCTCCCCTCGGTTCATGCGATCGACGGCACCCGCGGCCGCACGCGCCGTCAACGCCATGTAGGTGATGCTTGGATTCTGACAGGCGCTACTGGCCATGCACGCCCCATCGGTGACGAAGACATTGGGCACCTCGAACAGCGCGTTGCTCGCATCAACAACCGCCACGTCGCCCGTCCGTCCCATGCGCGCGCCCCCCATCTCGTGAATGCAGAGCCCTGGCGGAACGTCTGGCCGATTCTGACGGATATTGATTGCGCCGGCGGCTTCGAGCATCTCGGTCGCGCTCGTTGCCATATCACGCATCATCGCGCGCTCGTTGTCGCCCCACTTGCAACTGATGCGGAGGGCGGGGATGCCCCACTTGTCCCTGACGTTCGGGTCGAGGGCAAGATGGTTCTCCTCGCGCGGGAGGGTCTCGCCCCAGCCGTTGATGCCGATGCTCCACGGTGTCAGCTCAGTCAACAAGCGTTGCTTGTACGCCGCGCCGCCGCCGTTTCCACTCCAGCGGCCGCGGCCCGAGCCTCCCTGCATTCCGTAGCCGCGCACGAAGTCCGGGCTCGCTGAAGAACTCTTGGTGTTCCGGAAGCGCGCCACATAGATGCCATTGGGGCGGTCCCCCACCGTCGTCCGATCCTCGAAGCCGGGCATCGTGCCACCGGCGCCCCACAGCATGTGATGATCCATGATGTATTTGCCGAGCGTGCCGGAGGCATTGCCCATTCCGTTCGAGTGCGCGGCGCTCTTGGAGTGCATCAGAATGCGCACCGACTCAAACGCCGACGCGCACAGGAAAATCACGCGCGCTTCAAAGACCATCTCCTGCATCGTCTGCCCATCAATCACGCGCACGCCGCTGGCCCTGCCCGTGCGCGGGTCGTGGATCACTTCAGCCACCACGCTGTGCGGACGGAGCGTCAGCCGGCCTGTGCGCTGCGCGGCGGGAAGCGTCGATCCGTTCGACGAAAAGTACGAGTGCGTGATGCAGCCACGTTCGCAAGTGCCGCAGTAGTGACACGCAGCACGCCCATTGTGTTGCTGCGTGAGTATCGCCGTGCGGCCGATAGTCATCACACGCTGTCCACCGAACGCGGTAAGGATCTTCTCGCGGGCCTGCTGCTCGACGCAGGTCAGCTGCATCGGGGGGAGAAAGCTGCCATCAGGGAGCTGCTCCAATCCTTCGCTCGCCCCAGAGACCCCAATGAAGCGCTCGACATGCGTGTACCACGGCGCGAGGTCGGCGTAGCGGATGGGCCAGTCGTTGCCATGTCCGTCGCGTGCGTTCGCCTCGAAGTCGAGGTCACTCCAGCGGTACACCTGCCGGCCCCAGGTGAGGGAGCGTCCCCCAACCTGTCGCCCGCGGATCCACTTAAACGGCGCGTCGTCTGGCGTCGTGTACGGATTCTCGAGGTCGTTCACGAAGAACTTCGAGCCGTACTCATCGCAGGCATAACAGTCACGCTGCACGGCCTGCTCGCGTGCGAGCGTGGCGCGATCACCATAGCCGCGATACTTGATGTCATACGGTTGTACGTGCTCGACATAGTCGCGCGCCGGATCGATCGGACCACCGGCTTCGAGTACCAGCGTCTGCAGTCCGCGTTCGGTGAGCTCCTTCGCTGCCCAGCCCCCGGCGATCCCTGATCCGACGACAATTGCATCGTAGCGGCGGCGTTGGGGCTGGGGATGCGGCGATAGCTGCGGGAGCGATCGTGCGGGCATCAGTCCTCTCCTCCCGCGCGCGCTACGGGCGCGCACCCGTCAAAGCGGCCGGGCACGATGTCCGTCTTGAGCACCTCGCGTTGCACGCGACGACTCGACATCCAGCCGTGCACCGTCCAGCCTTTGAGTCGACGGAACGCGCGCTGGCCTAGCGTCGGCGTGGAGGCGGACTCCTCTGCCCACGCGATTTCGGCCATTCGCTGCTCAAGTGTCAAGGCGGGCCACGATGCGCCGTGCGTCGCAACGGCGTGCACATCCAGCTCGACGATGCCGCGGCGGAACGCCTCACGATCCGCGTCGCTCACCCACTCCGCGACAATCAACTCCACGAACGCCGGTGCTGCCACGTCGAGCGCACCTGGTGTATCGGTGCGCGGGATAATCGCGTCAGCGATTGCGGCGATTATGGCGCGCTCATCGGCGCGCAGGAAGTTCGGGGGCGCCGCATTGACCCGACGATGCGCCTCGGTAGTCCATGCATCGGCAGGGAGTAACGCCACGCCCGCCAACTGCAGCATCGTGCGGCGAGAAACGTCCATCGGCGAGCCTCGGGGAGCGGCGGCGAATAGGGGGCAGAATGACCGCCCAAACGTGGTCTCTCCCGCGCTACGGCGCCAGCGGAGCCGCGGACGGAACGCGAACTATTCGGCTCGTTCGCATCGACGCTCAAGGCGCGGGCAGAGCCTCCGTGAGCCGCGCCCTGATGACCGACCACTCGGCATCCAGTGCCGCCCGCCGCGCGTAGAGTCCGTCGATCGGACGCCCTTCGGCGCTGCCTGAGCCGTAGCCGCCGTCCCCCACCAGCGCATTGTAGAGCGCCGCGTACTGCGCGAGCAGGCGCGGCGGAGGCTGGAGTGAAGTCAGTGTGCGCGGGCCAGAGAGGAGACCTTCGATTGCGCTCAATCGCGTGCGCACCGAATCCGGTTGCTGACGCAACCGCGTGAGCGCGTCATTGATTGCGCTAATCGTGTCGCGTACCGCGACGGACAATGCGTACTGCGCGTCGTAGTCCGCTTGCGAGATGCCGGCCGTGGGGTTCTCGATGATTCTGAGCGGCCGTTCCTGCACGAGGGAGTCGGCCACGAGTCGCACCCTGTACGATCCCGGAGGCATCTTGACGCCGAGTCCACCGCCGCGCGGGGCGGGGCCGCGGAGATCCCAGACGACGCGCTGAAATCCGCGGCGTGCACGAATCGTGCGGAGACCGGGCGCGTTGACGGTCGAGTCGCCGCGCCACGAGCGAATCACCGTGCCGTTCGCGTCGAGCACGTCGAGCGAGAGTTGCGCGACGGTACGCGTCAACGACACGCCGATCAGCGCGCCGAATGGGAGATCATCGGGGAGAAAGAGATCAATCTCGCGGAGTGGAACTCCGATCGTTCCGCGTGCGGCAGGGCGGGGGGTGTAGAGGCGGGCGACCTCGACGGATCTGCTACGCGCTAGTTCGCGCAGCGGCGTGAGATCATCAAGCACCCAGAATGAGCGCCCCTGAGTGGAGATCACCAGATCGCCGCGCCTGATCCGGGCGTCGGTCACGGGCGAGACGGGGAGGTTCATCTGCAGCCGCTGCCAGCGCGTGCCGTCATCGAACGAGACGTACATCCCGAACTCGGTGCCCGCGTAGAGCAATCCCTTTACTACGGGATCCTCGCGCACGACGCGCACCCAGTGGCGCGCCGGAATCCCATTGCGTCCATCGGCGATACGCTGCCAGGTGCGTCCGAAATCATCCGTGCGGAAGATGTACGGGGCTTGGTCATCCTCGCGGTATCGTTGCACCGCGAGAAACGCCCGCCCTGCCGCGTGTGCCGAGACGTCGATACGATTCACCGTGCCGCGCATCGGCATCCCTCGCGGCGTGATCTCTCGCCAAGT
The DNA here is from genome assembly GCA_043736095.1 of Gemmatimonas sp. Taxonomy (GTDB): domain Bacteria; phylum Gemmatimonadota; class Gemmatimonadetes; order Gemmatimonadales; family Gemmatimonadaceae; genus Pseudogemmatithrix. Next base: position 3,587 of record JAYTDH010000132.1, on the reverse strand, counting down.
GGCGCCATCGTCGCGCGTGAGATGTACGCGGCCATCATCGGTGCCAACCCAGATCGTTCCCGCCGCATGCGGCGATGGGGTGACCGCGAAGATCGTGCCGAAGATTTCGACGCCAGTGTTGTCCGGTGTGATTGGTCCACCCGGAAGCTGCTGGCGCGTGCGGTCATTGTGTGTGAGGTCGCCAGAGATGCGCGCCCACGAGCGCCCTTCATCGCTGCTCCGATACAGGTACTGACTCGCCCGATACAGCGTCAGGGTGTCGTGCAGCGAGACGGCGAAGGGCGCGACCCACTGCCAGCGGTCCGTCAGTTCTGCTGCCGGCTGGCCGCTGGCAACAGGGAAGGCGTGGATGCTCACGCGGGAGTCGGTGCGCGTGTCGTAGCGGTTGATCGCGCCGCCATAACATCCACCATAGACGATGCTCGGGCGCGCCGGATGCACCGCCACCGGCCCTGTCTCGCAGCCCCCGGCGTAGTCCCACTCCTGCTGCGCACGGAGCGAGTTGCCGCGCCGATCGCTCAGGACCGAGATCGCCGTGTTGTCCTGCTGCGACCCATAGATCCGATACGGATACTGGCTGTCCACCACCACATCGTAGAGTTCGGCCGTGGGTTGATTGTACATCGAGCTCCACGTGCGTCCCGCGTTGACCGTCACCACGGTGCCGCCGTCATCGGAGAGCGCGAGAATCCGATTATCGCGTGGATTAATCCAGAGCTCGTGCACATCGCCGTGCGGCACGGGTACGGGGCGGAACGTCGTGCCGCCATCGGTAGACCGAAGCAACGCCGTGTTCATCACATAGACACGATCCCGATCGACGGGGTCTGCGCGGACGTGCGTGTAATAGAAAGGCCGCGCACGCACCACACTCTCCTGATTGACCCGCGTCCACGATTCTCCGCGATCATCCGAGCGGTACAATCCGCCATCGGGCTCCGCTTCCATCAGCACCCAGAGCCGCCGAGGATCCGCCGGCGACTGCGTCACGGCGACCTTCCCCACGATCCCGGCGGGAAGTCCTCCACTCACCTTCGTCCACGTCTCGCCGCCATCGCGCGACCGATACAGCCCACCCTCCGCTCCACCAGAGAGAATCGTCCACGGCTTCCGTTCGGCGCGCCACATCCCCGCCCACAACTCCTGCGGATCATCAGGCGCCATCACGATGCTCACCGCCCCCGTGGAATCATTGAGGGCCAGCACGTGCTGCCACGTCGAGCCGCCGTCGATCGTGCGGTAGACGCCCCGCTCCTTGTTCTTACCGAACGGATGGCCGAGCGCGGCAACGAAGACGATGTTGGGATTTGTCGGGTGAATGACGAGTTTGCCGATCGCGCCGGACTCCGGGAGACCGAGATACGTCCACGTGACGCCGGCATCTACGCTGCGCCAGACACCCGTGCCAACGGAGACATTGCCGCGGATCGACGCGGAACCCAGCCCGACGTAAATGATGTTGGGATCGCTATCGGCCACGTCGATGGCGCCGACATTGCCGTTATCGAAGAATGCATCACTCATCGGCGTCCAACTATTCCCCGCGTCGTCCGTGCGCCAGACGCCGCCTCCTGTGGTCCCCATCCAGAAGACATTCGGCTGCTCGGCCACCCCCGTCACCGCCGTGGCGCGTCCACCGCGATGCGGCCCGACCATCCGCCAACGCATGGCATCGAAGAGTCCGGGTTCGACCGCCGGATTGAGTGCAGGGAGCACGGCGGGGGCAGCGGTGGCGGTCGCCGGACGAGCGGGGCGGGCCGCGCGCTGCCCCTCTAGGCTGAGGGTGGGAACGAGCATCAGGACGAGAGCGAAAGCGTGCGCGCGCATCGGGGACTCAGCAGAGTGGGAATGGTCGTTCCCCGAAAGATGCGGGGGTGCGCGAATGGGCGACAGCGTTGCCCCATCGCGCCGGAGTCGAGACATTTCGCTCTGCTCTCGGACGTACAACCCACCGCTCGACGCCCTACCGCGCGCGCAACTCCGCTTGCCACTCTGCTCGCCACTCCCCGATCTCCGTGCCGTTGACCATCCGCTCCGCCACCACCCGCTGGATATCCATCCGCGACCGCCCCGAGCTCCTACTCATCCGGCGGCTCGGCTTAGTGCTGTTCGTCTACTTCCTGATCCGTCTCACTTTTTTCGCCGATCACCGGCGGATCTTTGCCGACTCGCCACTCGCCGATATCCTCGGCGCCTTCGTGCGTGGCGTGCGATTCGATCTCTCGGCGATCGCATACACGAATATGCCGTTCATCCTCCTGTCGCTCGCGCCGGTCGCGTTGCTCGCGAGGAACTGGTACCAACGGACCCTGCAGACGCTGTTCGTGATTGTGAACGCCATCTTCGTTGTGATGCAGACCGGGGACATCGCGTACTTCCCGTTCACGGGGACGCGCGTGACGATGGACATCTTCTCACTGACCGGTGAAGCCACCGCGCAGGCGGACCAGCTCTTCTTGAACTTTGCGGGGCTCACGATCATCGGGCTCACGCTGATCGCCTGTCTCGCCCTGTTTTATCCGAAGCAACGGAAGGCGGCGCCGTCCGAGCGAACCTGGGGGCGGGCATCTGGTGTCGTCAGCGTCGCGCTGCTCCTGACGGTGATTGCCGCGCGTGGCGGGCTCCAGAAGAAGCCGCTCAATCCAATCCACGCCTTCTCGAGCGGCGATCACGAGATCGGCATCCTCACGCTCAATACATCGTTCACGCTGATTCATTCCCCGCGCGAGCGCGGGCTCACACCGGTGAAGTACTTCGCGACCGAGGCGGAAGTCGACTCGCTGTTGGCCGCACCGTACGGCTACGCCGAGCGTGCGCGTAGCATCGCGCCGTCCGCGCCGCAGAATGTCGTTCTGTTGATCCTCGAGAGTTTCGGTACGGAGTTCTGGGGCGGAACCGATCGTGAGCAACCGGAGCTGACGCCCTTCCTCGATTCGCTCAGCCAGCACGGGGTCCTCTACACCAATGCCTTCGCAAATGGTCGTCGCTCGATGGATGCGCTTCCGAGCATCCTCCTCGGCGTCCCACTGTACTTGGGGCGGAGCATTGCCGTCTCGGGCTACCAAGGCAATCAGTGGATGGGCCTCGGGCACTATCTCGAACAGGCGGGCTACCATACGAGCATGTTCCACGGCGCGGTGAAAGGAACGATGTACTTCGATGCCATCGCGGCGATGGCGGGCATCCGCGAGTTCTATCCGCTTGAGCGCTTCCCGGCCGATGTGCAGGAGAGCGGATTCGATGGCAACTGGGGACTCTACGACGAGCCGGCGTTGGTATTCGACGCCAAAGAACTCTCGACTTTCCCGCAGCCGTTTTTCTCGACGCTCTTCACGATCAGTACGCACCAGCCTTACGTCGTTCCGTCGCAGTATCGCGCGACACTTCCCAAGGGCTCGCGTGAGATCCATCAGAGCGTGGCCTACGTGGACTTCGCCGTGCGGCGCTTCTTCGAGACCGCGCGGAAACAGCCCTGGTACGAGAACACGCTCTTCATCGTCACCGGGGATCACACTGCACCTCTGAGGTCGCCGCGCTACGACACGCCGCTCGGCCGCTACATGGTGCCGGTGTTGCTTTACCATCCC
>JAYTDH010000131.1:0-4341 GCA_043736095.1 Gemmatimonas sp. | reverse complement strand
GGGGGATGCTCCACGAGAATCAGCACATCCTGCGGCACGCGCTTATCAATCCGCGCCGCCGCCACCTCGCGCTGAAACGCCAAGGCCTCCGCATAGCTGCGGAGGCCCAGGTCGAGGACGAGAAAGTCCTTCACGCCAACTCCTTCACGCCCGCCGACGCTACACGCTTACGCGTGCAGCATCTTCCCCATCGAGTCGAGCACGGCTTCGGCAATCGCCTCGGAGAGCGTCGGGTGCGCGTGGATTGCGAGATCGATCTCCTCGACCGTGTACTCGTTCTCGCGCGCCACGGCGATCTCATGAATGAGTTCGGTCGCGTGCGCGCCAACGATATGCGCACCGAGGATCTCGCCGAACTTTTCGTCGCGAATCACCTTCACGAAGCCCTCGGTCTCGCCGCTGGTGCGGGCGCGACCGTTCGCCGAGAAGGGGAACTTGCCGATCTTGTACTTGAGCCCCTTCTCCTTGCACTGCGCCTCCGTGAGGCCGATGCTGGCGACCTCGGGGTGGCAGTACGTGGCATTAGGGATGTTGCCGTAGTTGACAGGGTGATGGTGCACGCCGCCAAGGATATCGGCCAGCACATGCCCCTCACGCGAGCCCTTGTGCGCGAGCATCGGCGGACCGGCGACGTCGCCGATCGCGTACACACCCTTCGCGCTGGTCTCGAACATGTCGTTGATCTTGATGAAGCCGCGCTCAGTCGTCGCGACGCCCGCTTCCTTCAAGCCGATGTTCTCGATGTTCGGCGCGCGGCCCGCGGCCACCAGCACGACATCGAACGTCATCTCCTTCTTCTCGCCATTCGCTTCCACCGGAATGGTGACGTTGTTCTTGCCCTTCTTGATGGTGCCGAGCTTGGCGCCCGTGATCACTTCGATTCCACGCTTCTTGAACGCCTTCGCGAGCTCGGCCGAGCAGTCCTCGTCCTCGACCGGCAGAATGCGCGGCATGACTTCGAGGATCGTGACCTTGGAGCCAAACGCATTGAAGACATCCGCGAACTCACAGCCCACGGCGCCGGCGCCGATCACGGCCATCGTCGCGGGGGCCTTATCGATTGTCAGCGCTTCGTCGGACGACAACACCAGCGTCTTGTCGATCTCGGCGCCGATCTGCGGAAGGCCCTTCACGCGCGAGCCGGTCGCGATCACCACACCCTTGGTGGCGGTGTGCGTCTCGACCTTGCCGTCTGCGCCCGTAAACTTCACCGACTTGCCGGCGCCGAGCACGCCGGTGCCCTTGAGCCACGTGATCTTGTTCTTCTTGAAGAGGAACTCCACGCCCTTGGAGTTCTGCGCCGAGATGGCGCGCGAGCGCTTCATCGCGATGCCGTAGTCGAGTGTGACCTTCTCGACGCTGACACCGAATTCTTTGGCCTTCGCGACCTTCTGCACGATGCTCGCCGCTTCGAGAAGCGCCTTGGCGGGGATGCAGCCCCAGAGGACGCAGGTGCCACCGAGGCCTTCGCGCTCGACGACGGCGACGGATTGGCCGAGCTGGGCTGAGCGGAGGGCGCCAACATATCCGGCTGGGCCGCCGCCGATGTAGATCACGTCGAAATTCGCCATTGCCTTAACCGCAGCTGAAAGTTGTACGCTGTAAGCTGTAAGAGCACTTCTCTTACGGCTGCTTTCTCTGAATTGGAAACTACCGGACTAGAAGACCATCAACAGTGGGTTCTCGATCAGGCGGCGCAGGGTCTGCAAGAACTTCGCGCCGACTGCGCCGTCGATCACTCGATGATCGCAGCTCATGGTGACGCGGAGCTTCTTCTTCACTTCGAAGCCGCCGTCTTTTCCGACGACGACCTTGTCTTCAATCGCACCGATGGCGAGGATCCCCACTTCCGGCGGATTGATGATCGCGGTGAACTGGTCGATCTGCATCATGCCGAGGTTCGATACGGAGAATGTCGAGCCCGTGAACTCCTCGGGCTTCAGTTTCCGTTCGCGCGCCCTCTTCGCCAACACCTTGGCCTCAGCGCTGATCTCCGACATCCGCTTCTGCTCGGCGTTGAAGATCACGGGGACGATTAGGCCGTCATCGGTTGCGACGGCCATGCCGAGGTGCACGGTGTCGAAATAGCGGATCTTGTCGCCGAGCCAGTGCGCGTTGACCTCGGGGTGCTGCTGGAGAGCGGTCGCGGTGGCCTTGAGGACGATGTCGTTGAAGCTGACCTTGAATGCGTCGCCGAGCTCCGCGGCGGCGGTGCGTAGTTCGGAAGCGCGCGAGAGGTCGAACTCCGCGGTGAGATAGAACGTCGGAATTGGGCCGATGGACTCGGCCAAGCGACGCGCGATCGTCTTGCGGATCTGCGTGAGCGGTTCGTCGCGGAACTCGGGGCCACCGGCGACGCGGCGTGGCGTCGCGACGGCTGCAGCTGCACTCGGCGCGGGTGCGGCAACGAGATTCGCGGAGCCCGAGGTCATGGCCGCTTCGATATCGCGCTTGACGATGCGGCCGCCGGGGCCGGAGCCGTGCACGGCGGAGAGATTCACGCCCTGCTCGCCGGCAATGCGGCGCGCGAGCGGTGAAGTGCGCACGCGACCGCCGTCAACGACGGGAGCGGCAGGGGCGGGGGCCACGGCGACAGCTGCCGCAGCAACAGGCGCCGCGACTACAGGTGCCGCAACAGCAGGCGTAACAGCGGCCGGAGCAACCGGAGTTGCGGCCGCAGCCGGGGCCGCGGCCGGAGCAGCGGCAGGAGCAGCCCCACCTATCAGCGCGCTGATATCCTCATCCGCCGCCGCAATGATCCCCACAAGCGAAGTCACAGCCGCGGTCGTCCCTTCAGGAATCAAGTGTTTGCGCATGATCCCCTCACCCCGCGCCACAAGCTCCATCACCGCCTTGTCCGTCTCCACCTCGGCGATCACGTCACCGCTCTTGACGGCGTCGCCCTCAGCCTTCAGCCACTTCACGAGGCGTCCTTCTTCCATCGTGGGGCTGAGTGCTTCCATGTAAACCTTAGTCGACATACATCACCTTCTTGACGGCGGCGATGGTCTTGGCGACGTCGGGCTTTGCCGACTTCTCCAGGGCCTTGGCGTAGGGCATCGGCACATCGGCCTGATGCACGCGGATCACCGGCGCATCGAGGTGATCGAAGCAGTCGCGCTGGATGTAGTCCACCACCTGCGCGCCGATACCGGCGAGTTCCCATCCTTCTTCGAGCACGACGGCGCGGTTCGTCTTTCGCACCGAGGCCGTGATCGCATCAATGTCCATCGGACGTACGGTGCGGAGATCTACGACGTCCACGCGAATGCCTTCCTTCGCGAGCTGATCTGCGGCGTTCATCGCCACGAGCACCATCTTGCCGCTCGTGATGATTGAGCAGTGATCGCCCTCGCGCTTCAAGTCGGCCTTGCCGATCGGCACGATGTAATCATCCTCGGGGACCTCGCCCTTGGTGTTGTAGAGCATCTCGCCTTCGAGCACCACGACGGGGTTGTCGTCGCGGATGGCGGCCTTGAGCAGTCCCTTGGCGTCGTACGGCGTCCCTGGGGTGACGACCTTGATGCCGGGGATGTGCGCGAGCCACGATTCAAAGGCCTGCGAGTGCTGCGCCGAGAGCTGGAGCGCCGCGCCGTTCGGACCACGGAACACCATCGGGATGTTGTACTGACCGCCCGACATGTAGAGCATCTTGGCGGCCGCATTCACGATCTGATCGATCGCGAGCAGCGCGAAGTTCCAAGTCATGAACTCAATCACTGGGCGGAGCCCAACCATCGCCGAGCCGACGCCGACGCCGGCGAAGCCGAGTTCGGTGATCGGCGTGTCGACCACTCGCATCTCGCCAAACTCCTCGAGGAGTCCCTTGGAGACTTTGTACGCGCCGTTGTACTGCGCGACTTCTTCACCCATCAGGTAGACGCGGTCATCGCGCGCCATCTCTTCGCGGAGGGCCTGATTGAGCGCTTCACGATACGTGATGATGGCCATGGCTCAGCTCCCCGTCTCGACGAGGACATCCTCGTACAGCGATTCGAGCGGCGGCTCCGGCGAAGCATCGGCGAAGTCCCACGAGTCTTGCACGGTCGCCTTGATCTCCTGCTCCATCGTGGCGAACTCAGCATCGGTGATCTCGCCAATCTCCAGCATGCGCGCCTTGAAGAGGTTGATCGGATCGCGCTTCAGGTATTCGTCGAGCTCGGCCTTCGTGCGGTACGTACCACTCACGGCATCGGACATCGAGTGGCCCATGTAGCGATACGTCCGTACTTCGAGAAGCACGGGCTCACCCTTGCGCGCTTCTTCGAGCGCGCGACGAGTCGCTTCGCGCACGGCGAGGACGTCCTGCCCGTCGACGTGCTCGCCCCACATGCCCTGATA
>JAYTDH010000130.1:0-3227 GCA_043736095.1 Gemmatimonas sp. | reverse complement strand
CCTGTGAGAAATTGAGCCAGTAAAGCGCCAACAATACAGCACTAAAGGGCCATAAGTGGATTTCTTTCTGACATTTACCTAGCTGGGTTTCAGGAGATTGCCCTAGACTGCCTGAGCTTGGCGGCGGCCACGTGCGGCCAACCTCCATCACACCGCGGCACACGCTGCAGAGGCCCTGCTCCCACTGCTGATGAAGCCTCAAGCCCAGCGACTCGTCGTGGATTTCACCGCCGCCGCGTGGCACTATTCCGCATCCCCCTGCGAGGCCCCGTTTCGATGACCGCTCCGCGAACACCCCGTGCTGGACGGCTCACCACCGCCATACGCGCCGCTGCCGAGCCCATGGCGCGACGACTCCTCGTTGTGGACGACGAAGAGGCAATCCGCACCGCACTCGCGCGCTTCCTACGGTCCCGCGGATTCGAGGTCACCACCGCAGAGTCCGGAGCGGCCGCGCTCGATGCGCTCCATCAGGAGAAGTTCGTCGGCGCCGTCTGCGACATTCGTATGCCCGGCATGACGGGGCTCGAGCTCGTACCGCAGGCGCTTGCCCTCGACAACGATCTCGCAATCGTGATGCTGACCGCGGTAAACGATGCGCCCACCGCCACCGAGGCCCTCGCCTTGGGCGCGATGGACTATCTCATGAAGCCGGTTGAGCTCTCCGACCTCGCGACCGCGATCGAGCGCGCGCAACACAAGCGCGGACTCGCCATCGAGCAACGCAAGGTGGAACGGCTGATCCGCGCGGAAGTCGCCGCGCAAACGGAGGAACTCCGCATCGAGCGCGAGCATCTCCACTCGATGGTCGTCGATACCGTCACCGCACTCGTGCGCGCTCAAGAGACCAAGGACGTGTTCCTCCGCGGTCACTCGGATCGCGTGGCCGACCTCGCCGCATCGATCGCGTCCACCATGGAGTTGGATGACGATCAGGTCGAAGGGCTCCGTCTCGCCGGCCGCGTGATGGATGTCGGCAAGATTGGCATTCGCGAAGAAGTGCTCAACAAGCCGAGCGCGCTCACGCCAGAGGAGTTCGAGCACGTGAAGAGTCACGTGACCATGGGCGTCGAGATTCTCTCGGCAATCAAACCGCTCCACCATCTGCTCCCGGCTATCTCGCACCACCACGAGCACTGGGATGGCCGCGGATACCCTCTTGGACTCGCGGGTGAACAGATCTCCGTTGGCGGCCGCATCCTCGCGGCGGCCGACGCCTACGATGCGCTCACCTCACGCCGCGCCTACCGCGATCCCAAGACCCCAGCCGAGGCGATTGCCTTACTGGGTCAGCTCGTCGGAACGTTAGTGGAGCCCTCGGTCTACGCCGCCCTGCGGTCCGTCGTGAGCCAGCAGAAGGCCCTCCAGTTTCTCGATACCTCGGCGAGCTGAGCGGGCCCGCGGGCGTGTCGGCCACGCGCGCCTGAACGTTGTCCCTCCCCAGCGCGTTTATGGGCTGATGCCCGTGCGCCCTTTTGCCTCGGCGGCGGCCCTCGTGGCCGCCGTTCTGACTTTCGCCCATCCGCACGCTGCACGCGCGCAGTCGGCGGACACCCTTCGGCTCGCGCTGGAGGAGGCTGTCACCCGCGTGTTGCGAAGTTCAGATGAGTCCCGCATCGCCGATGCGCAGGTCGCGCTGACCGATGCGCAGGTGACCACCGCGCGCGCGGCGGGGTTGCCGCAACTGCGGTTCAACTCGAACTACACGCAGGTAGTCAAGAATGCACGACGGGACATCGTCGGGCAGGTTTTTGGTCAGGCCTTCACGTACAACACAAACATTCAGGCGCAGCAATCGCTCTTCCAGGGCGGGCGCATCGTTGCGGCCTCACAGGCCGCGTTACGTGCCGAGCGCGCCTCGGTTGCAACCCGTGAAGAGACGCGTGCGCAACTCGCGCTCACCACGCAGCGCGCGTATCTCAACGTGGTCTTCACCACGCGGCTTCTCGAGATCCAACGGAAGAATCTCGTCCTCGCCGATGAGCGTCTCGCCCAGACCGAGCAGCTCGAGCGCGCCGGACGCTCGTCGCGCTATGAGGTCCTGCGCGCGCGCGTCGAGCGGGCCAATCTCGAACCGCTCGTGCGACAGTCCGAGAGCGATCGCGAGCAGGCGGAACTCGAGTTGCGTCGCCTCCTCGACCTCCCGCTCGACCTGCCAATCGCGCTCACCACGGACCTCGATCCGGCCCGCGTCCGTGCGATGGCAGACACCGCCGTCTCCGCGACTAAGCCTGCCGGCGTGCGCGCGGTCGTGCGTGCCGCCGAAGCCACCGCGAGCGCGCGTGCGGCCAGTGTGCGCGTCGCACGCGCCGATCTTCTGCCATCGCTCAACTTCACCACGACCGCGGGTTTTCTCGCGCTCCCCAAGACCAACGGTTTTCCCTCGACGTTTCAGCAGATCAACGGCTGGTATCCAGATCTCAACGTCCAGTTCGCGCTCTCCGTCCCAATCTTTGACGGCCTTCGCGCCAAAGGCCTCATTGACGTCGCGCAGGCACAGGCGCAGCTCGCGAACCTCGAAGTGCGGCGCGTGCGCGAGCTGGCGGCCATCGACGTGGCGGGTGCACGCGCGGAGCTCGTGCGGGCTCGCGCCGTTGCCGTCGCCCGTGAGACCACAGTACAAGAAGCCGAGGAGGCGTTCGGCCTCGCCACGCTCCGCTTCCAACGAGGTATCGGCACGCAGCTCGAGGTCTCCGATGCGCAACTCGCGCTGCTTACGGCGCGCTCAACCGACGCGCGCGCCACGTTCGACCTCTATCTCGCTGTCGCAGAATTCGCCCGCGTGCGCGCGGAACCCATTCCGCTCCCGGCTGGTGGCAGTGTCCCCTTACGTCCTTCCCGCTGATGCATTCGCGTTCACTCTCCCTCGCGTTTGGCGCACTCGTCCTCGCCCTCCTTGGCTGCGGCGACGAGTCCGCTGACGCGCGCGCAGCAGGGTCCGGCTCGCCGAGCACGGCTCCGGCCGCAGCGGGTGCCGCCGGTGCCGCCGGTGCCGCCGGTGCCGCGGGTGCCGCCGGTGGCTCCGGTGGCGCCGCAGGTGGCCCCGCTCGTGGAACGGGTTCCGTGGTGCTCTCCGGCGCCGATCTCCACACGATCGCCCTCGGGCTTATCGAGGAGGGCGTCGCCATCAGCGGTGGTCTCCGCCCAATCGAGACAATCAGCATCCGCGCACGCATCGACGGCGATGTCCTCGAAGTGCCCGCGCGTGAAGGTGACGTTGTCGCGCA
>JAYTDH010000129.1:0-15494 GCA_043736095.1 Gemmatimonas sp. | reverse complement strand
AGTGACTTGATGGCGTAGGCGGCCAGATCATCGGGGCGAACGGTACTGAGCGATCCGCCGAGGTTGCCAATCGGGGTGCGGATGCCATCGACCAGAAAGACGTCTTTCATCGGTGCGGTTTATGGGTGCGATACACGGTGCCGCGGAAATGTCCGACGGTCACCCCCGCTTGGTTGACAATCGTCACAGACGCGAAGCCGACCTTCCGACTCGTCGTCTCCTGCAGGCCCGTCGCCGTCAGTACGTCACCTGGACGGACCGCGGCGGGATAACTGATGCTGCACTCGAGCGCCACAGAGATATCCCCACTCGAGTTGGTGCAGAACGCCAGCGCCGTGTCGGCGAATGAGAACACGATACCTCCGTGCGCGGTGCCGAAACCGTTCGTCATCTCCTCGCGCACGGTCATCCGCAGCACGCATCGTCCGTCGTCAACTTCGAGCACTTCGACGCCCAGCCACTTGGAGAACGCGTCCTGCGCGAACATCCGTTGCACCACCGCGCGCGCCTCTGCGGCGCGATCCACCGGAGGGAGATCGCCAGGCGGCATCATGCCGGTGAAGACCGTACCTCGGTGCTTGGGACCGGCGTCCGTCATGCCAGCAATCTCCCGCCGCTCTTCGCGACGCGTCTGAGCAATGGGCTGGAACGATAGCGATCCTCGCCGTACTCCGCCTGCAACGACTCGAGCGTCGCGAGCACCGCGCCCGCGCCGATCTCGTCGCCCCAGGCGAGCAGGCCCTTGGGATAGTTCACTCCCTTGCTCATCGCGAGTTCGATATCCTCGGGCGACGCCACGCGCATCTGCACAGCATCGGCCGCTTCATTGACAAGCATCGCCACAATGCGATCCACAATCACCCGACCCAGCGCGGCATCCTCGACGGGTGTCGGCGCCGTCGCGCCATCGCGATAGTCGTAGTAACCACGTTTGGACTTCCGGCCGAGCCACCCGCTCTCGACCAGCCGCCGCTGCGTGAGCGCCGGCCGATAGCGCGGATCGAAGTACATCGCTTCGAACACCGAACGCGTCACCGCGTAGTTCACATCGTTGCCAATAAAATCCATCAACTCGAACGGCCCCATCTTGAAGCCGCCAATCGTCCGCATCGCCCAGTCAATCGTCGCACAATCGGCGATTCCTTCCTCAAGGATGCGCAACGCCTCGCCGTAGTACGGCCGCGCAATGCGATTCACGATGAATCCCGGCGTGTCAGCAGCCCGCACAGGAAGCTTCCCCCACCGCTCGATGAGCGCCTGCACCGCATCCGTCACGGCGGCGTCCGTCGCGAGCGCCGGAATAATCTCCACGAGAGGCATCACCGGAGCGGGATTGAAGAAGTGAATCCCGATGACGCGCTCGCCATGCTTGCAGGCTCCCGCAAGTGCAGCAACTGAGAGCGACGATGTATTGGTGGCCAACACCGCCTCCGTCGCAACCACCTGCTCGAGCGCGCGCACGAGTCCCTGCTTCACGGCGAGATCTTCCACAATCGCTTCAATGACGAGCGCACAGGGGGCGAAGTGCTTGAGATCCTGATCCGCCACGCCGGTGACGTACGTGAGGCGGCCAAGAATCGCATCCCCCTCAGCCCGCGTGATGCGCCCCTTCTCAATCTCTCGCGCCATCGCTTTCACATGCCCGTCTTTCGCCCGCACCATCGCCGCGCCGGCCGCGTCGGCAAGTACCACCGGGTGTCCGCGCTGTGCGGCAATCTGGGCAATCCCCGCGCCCATCGCGCCGGCGCCCACGACGCCGATGGTCACTCCGGGCCCGAGCGTCGTCGGCACCTTCACTGCCCCGTGTACTTGGGCGCGCGCTTCTCGAGAAAGGCGTGGACACCTTCGGCGTAATCCGCCGTACGTCCGGCCTCCTGCATGCAACGCGCTTCCATCTCGAGTTGCTCATCGAGACCATTCGCCCACGACGCGTTCATCGCACGCTTGGTAAGTCCGAAGCCCCGCGTCGCCTGCTGCGCGAGTTGCCGCGCGAGCCCGCGCGCGGAATCCATCAGAACCGCGTAGGGCACAACATCCCAGATCAGCCCCCACTCTTTCGCCTGCGACGCGGAGATCTTCCCGGCCAAGAAGAACATCCCCGTGGCGCGCTGCGACCCCACGAGCCGCGGCACGAAAAAGGTGCCCGACGTATCGGGAATCAGGCCAAGCCTGGCAAAACTCTCTACGAAGTTCGCATCCTCCGCGGCGATCGTGAGATCGCAGGCGAACGCGAGATTTGCCCCTGCACCCGCGGCGGTTCCGTTCACCGCGCAGATCACGGGCTTCTCAAGCCCACGGATCGCGCGAATGATCGGGTTGTAGCTCGCTCGTACGACCTCGGAAATGTCGGGCATCGGCGCGCCGTCCTTCGGCAACACCTCCTGCAGGTCCTGGCCCGCGCAAAACCCGCGCCCCGCACCCGTGAGCAACACCGCACGGATCGTCGGATCGTTCGCCGCCCGCGCGAGTTCCACCTGCAGCGACTGGGCCATCGCCCGATCGAAGCTGTTCAGCACGGTCGGGCGATTCAGAGTCAGTTCTAGGACCCCGTGATCGAGCACGCTCAGAATGCTGTCGGTCATAATTGCAAATCTACTGCCGAAGCACCGTGAAGGCACGATGGGTTCGCCGCGGCGTGCGTGATCGCCCGAACCCCCACGCGGAGGCCTCCGAGGCTAGATTCCACGCCGATGCCACCGACGAAGCCGAAGCCCCACGCCCTCGATTGGCGCCGTATCGCCTACCACGTCCTCTGCTCCCGCGCCCTTGATGAGGTCGAGGAGCAGACGAACAAGAATCGCGCGACCGTCCCGAAGGACCACGTCGTTCTCTACCAGTTCTCCGCGCGTGGACACGACGTCGCGCAGGTGATTCTCGGTGCGCATCTCACGGGCAAGCACGACGCCGCCGGCGCCTACTACCGCAGCCGCCCCCTCCTCCTCTCGCTCGGACTCACGCTCGAGGACGCCTTCGGGTCGCCACTCGGACGCGCCGGGGGCTTCTCTGATGGGCGCGACATCGGGGTCGTCTGCAACTTGCCGCGCGAGGAGGGCTGCATCGTCCTCCCGATGGCTGGCGACGTCGGCTCGCAGTACACCCCCACCGCCGGATGGGCGCAGGGTGTCACGTATCATCGCGATGTCCTCAAGGACGCGACGTATCAGGGCGCCATCGGCGTCGCGCTCGGCGGAGATGCATCGGTCGCCACCAACGGCTTCTGGGCTGCCCTCACGATGGCGACCACGCTCAAGCTCCCGATGCTCTTCTACATCGAAGACAACGACCTCGGCATCTCCGTAAAAGGCGAGATGCAGACGCCGGGCGGCAACATCGCCGCGAATCTCGCGTCGTTCACCAATCTCTTCATCCGCGATGGTGATGGCACCAATCCCGCGGAGTCCGCGCAGTTGATCAGCGAGTGTGTCGCGCACGTGCGCAACGGCGCCGGCCCCGCGCTCGTCCGCCTCACCGTCCCGCGCCTCTCGAGTCACTCGGGACCAGACAATCAGAAAGGCTATCGCACCGACGCCGAGATTGCCGCCGACCAGACGCGGGATCCTCTCCCGCGCCTTAAAGACTTCCTCGTGCCGTCCCAGATGAGTGCCGCCGCATGGACAGAGCTCGAGGCCGAAGTCGCGCGCGACATCGCACAGGCCCTCGACGCGGCGCGTGCGCGCGCCGTGCCGGATCCCGCGCGCATCGCCCAGTACCGCTTCGCCGATGACACCGCGGGCTCCCCCGAAGCCTATGGCGGACTGCGTCGACGCGAGCGTACCGAAGTCGCGAGCACCGACACACCAAGCGACGATGGCGAATTGCTCCGGTTCGCCGAGGCCGTACGCCGCACACTCCGCCACGAGCTCAGCGTCAATCCCAAAGTCGTCGTCTTCGGGGAAGACGTCGGCAAGAAGGGCGGCGTGCACCTCGTCACCGAAGGACTCCAGAAACAGTTCGGCGAGGCGCGGGTCTTCGATACCTCACTGAGCGAAGAAGGGATCATCGGACGCGCCGCGGGACTCGCCATCAGCGGACTGATGCCCGTGGCTGAGATCCAGTTCCGCAAATATGCGGATCCCGCCGCTGAGCAGTTGAACAACGCGGGCACGCTCCGCTGGCGCACGGCGAATCGGTTCGCCTCGCCCATGGTCGTGCGCATGCCTGGGGGCTTCGGCAAAGACGTCGGCGATCCCTGGCACTCGCTGAGTGACGAAGTGCGCTTTGCGCACGCCTACGGCTGGCAGGTGGCGATGCCCTCGAACGCCGCCGACGCGGTCGGACTCTTGCGATACGCGATGCGCTCCCCGAACCCGACGATCTTTTTTGAGCATCGCGCGCTCCTCATGACTGGCGATGGGAGCTCGCGATATCCCGGTGACGACTACGTGCTGCCATTCGGCCGTGCGCGCATCGTGCAGCCAGGGACGCAGGCGACCGTCGTCACCTGGGGCGCGATGACACATCGTGTGGCCGAAGCTGCGGCGCGATTCGCTGGCGACATTGAGTTGATCGACCTCCGGACCATCGCACCATGGGATCGCGAGGCGGTGCTCGCTTCGGTAATCAAGACGGGGCGCTGTCTCGTGATTCACGAGGACAATCTCACCGCCGGCTTCGGTGCAGAGATTGCGGCAACCGTTGCTCAAGAGGCGTTCTGGCACTTGGACGCGCCCGTGCAACGCATCGCCCCCAAGGACATCCCGATGCCCTATCACCCGATCCTGCTCGATGCCGTGCTCCCCGGCGTCGAACAGCTCGCCGACGCGATGGAATCGCTACTTAGCGCCTAGCGCGTTGCATCATGATTCAGAAACAGAACGACGACGCCGGCGCCGGATCGCCCAACCACACGAGCGAAACGAGTCTCGCCAGTCAACCCAGTGGCTTCTGGCGTGACATCCGCGATGCCGTGCGCGGCACGCAGCACGACTACACGCAGGGCCCGATTGGTCGCGCCATTCTGCTCCTCGCCGTCCCGATGGTCATCGAGATGATGATGGAGAGCATCTTCGCGGTCGTCGACGTCTTCTTTGTCGGGCAACTCGGCGCCGCCGCCGTCGCGACCGTTGGGCTCACCGAGTCGCTGATGATCGTCATCTACACGATTGCCTTCGGCCTCAGCATCGGCGCGACGGCTACCGTGGCGCGCCGGATTGGCGAGAAGGATCCCGATGCTGCCGCGCGTGCAGCGGTGCAGGTCCTCGCCCTCGGCGCCCTTGTCTCAGCGATTATCGGCGTGTGTGGTGCCATCTACGCGCCCGAGCTGCTCGCGCTGATGGGCGCCGATGCGGAAATCATCGCCATCGGTACGCCATTCGCGCGCGTCTCACTCGCCGCAAGCTCGACCGCATTCCTGATCTTCTTGGTGAACGCCGTGTTCCGCGGCGCCGGGGATCCGGCCGTTGCGATGCGCGTGTTGATCCTCGGAAATGGACTCAACATCGTGCTCTGCCCCGTCTTCATCTTCGGGCTTGGTCCGGTGCCAGAGATGGGACTCGTTGGCGCAGCCGTGGCGACGACCATCGGACGCGGCACAGGCTTCTTGTACGCACTCTGGTTACTCGCACGCGGCACCGGTCATCTCGCGGTGACGCGCGCGCATCTGCGGCTCGAGCCCACAACGATGCTAAGTATCGCGCGCTTGAGCGGATGGGGAACACTTCAGGTCGCGCTCAGTTCGATGAGTTGGATCGCCCTCGTGCGCGTGACGGCCTCGTTCGGCGCCTCGGCGCTCGCCGGCTACACAATCGCCGTCCGCATTCTGCTGTTTGCCCTCATGCCCGCGTTCGGGATCGGGGCCGCCGCCGCAACGATGGTTGGCCAGTCGCTCGGCGCAGGACTTCCCGATCGCGCCGAACGGTCGGTCTGGACCGCCGCGCGCATCAATGTGGTGCTACTCACGCTGACCTGTGTCGTGTTCGTGACCTTCGCCCCCACGATGGTCAGGTGGTTCTCACACGATGCCGCCGTGATTGCCATCGGGACGTATGGACTGCGCGCGATGTCGCTCGGATTCCCGTTGTATGCGCTGGGCATGGTGCTTGAGCAGGCGTTCAATGGCGCCGGCGATACGCGCACGCCAACCTGGATCAACTTTGGGGTCTTCTGGGCAGTGCAGATCCCACTCGCGTGGTTTCTCGCCACGCGCACGGCGATTGCCGAGCGCGGCGTCTTTCTCGCGGTCCCGATTGCGTACTCCACCCTCGCCGTCGTCAGCGCCCTCCTCTTTCGACGAGGGCGCTGGAAAACGAAGGTCGTCTGATCACTTCGGGAGCACGACCTTGTCGATCACGTGCACCCAGCCGTTCGATGCGTGCACAGACCCAATCACCTTTGCGTCATCGATGTACGTGGCGCCGTCGCGGCGCGTGATTGTGGCCCGCCCGCCGTCCACCATACTGATTGACTGACCGTCCTCGAAGAACGAGAGCTCGAGCGCCGACGTGGTCACATGATGCTGGAGGATCCGCGAGAGCGTGGCCTTGTTCTCGGGCTTCAGGAGATTCTCGACCGTGCCCGCCGGCAGTGCGTCGAAGGCCGCGTTCACCGGCGCGAACACCGTGTACGGACCCGAACTGCTCATCACATCCACGAGGCCGGCAGCTTGCAATGCGGCGACGAGGGTCGTGTGATCTTTCGATCCCACCGCGACCTTCACGACGTCGGGATTTGAGACATCGTCCTTGACCGAGGCCGCGCCCCCCGCGGCCACAACGGACCTTGCACCATCGGACGCTGCAGATTCACCGCACCCGGCGAGCGGAAGTATCAGACTGATGGGGAGTAGCAGGAGAATCGTGTGCGCACGCGACATAACTGGGCTCCGGGGTGTCGAGATAAAGGTGCAAGTGATATGCACCTATAACATCCGACCTCCGCCCGCCCGCGCAGTAGGGATTACTACCGACTCCTCGTGGGAGATTCGCCTAGGGGGAACTCCACCCCCTGGGCCGTGCGCTAGATCGCCTTGAACTCGTCGAAAGGCTCGCGGCACGCATTGCAGACGTGAATTGCCTTGCACGCGGTGCTCCCAAACTCGCTCTTGAGTGTGGTGCTTCGCGAGCCGCACCGGGGGCACGCGACCGGAGGGCGCGCACGCGTCAGCGTGACAAGGCCACCCGACTCCGCACGCCCCGGCGGAGCGATGCCGTACTGCCGGAGCTTCTCGCGCGCCGTCTCGGGGATCCAGTCCGTGGTCCACGCGGGTGAGAGCACGGTGCGCACCTCTACCTGCGCCGCTCCCGCACCGATCAGCGCGGCACGCACGTCCTTCTCGATCTCAAACATCGCCGGGCAGCCGCTGTACGTCGGCGTAATCGTGACTTCGACGGTGCCGTCAGCACGCTGCAGCGCCTCGCGGACGATACCGAGATCCACCACACTAATCGCTGGCACCTCGGGGTCGGGAACGGTGCCGAGGATTTCGTAGAGCTGAGCACGAGTGAAGGTCGTCATAAGAGGCTGAAGGTATCCGCGCGAATTACAACTCGCGCACGATCACCAACTGGCGCCCGGATGCGCGCGCGCGACGCTCTGCATCGTTGCGAGCAGGTGGCCGAGGTGCTCAGTGTGCCGGCCCCGACGCCCACCAGACTGCATCGGGCCATCGGCTGGACGCGTCAGGGTCGCGCGCGCGAGTACATCGTCGACAATCGCATTCCACCGCGACTGAATGCCCGCGTGATCCACCGCGATGCCGAGTCTCGCGACCGCCGAGTCGATCTCGTCGTGCGCGACGAGCTCTCCGGTGTACTTCCAGAGCCGGTCCAGCGATGCCTGCACGCGCCGATGACTCTCCTCCGTGCCATCTCCAAGTCGCACCACCCACTCGCTCGAGTGCCGCAGGTGGTACTTGTCCTCCTTGAGCGCCTTCGCGGCGATCGCCGCAAGCGTCGCGTGCCCACACGTGGTCAGCGACTCAAGGAGCAGCACACTGTGCGCGTCAAAGAGGAACTGACGCACCATCGTATCACCGAAGTCACCGTTCGGCAGTTCCACGAGGAGACAGTTGCGAAACTTCACACCATCGCGAAAGTAGGCGAGCGCATTCTCGTCGCGCCCCTGCCCTTCTTCCTCGCCCGCCAGCTTGAGCAACTGTGCCGACTGCCCAATCAGATCGAGCGCGATGTTTGCCGTGGCAATGTCCTCTTCGAGAATCGGCCCATGCCCTGTCCACTCGGACATCCGGTGCCCGAGAATGAGCCGATCATCACCGAGCCGCAGGAGATACTCCACGAGCGGCGCCGCCAGCGGCGCCTGCCGCGGCGCAGCGATATTCGCCGTGCCCGCAGTCGCGGCGCCCGCTGCAATCCCGCCGACGTCCTCCTCGTGCGCCGCCATCAGAAGACGCGCACGCCGCGCGGCACCTTGTAGAACTGTGGATGCCGATACGCCTTGTCGTTCCCCGGCTCGAAGAACGGCCCTGCATCCGACGGCGCCGACGCCGTAATCGCGGCCGACGGCACGACCCAGAGGCTCACCGCCTCCCCGCGACGCGCATAGACATCACGCGCATTCTGCAGCGCATGCTCCGCGTCGGTCGCATGTACCGACCCCGCATGCTCAAACGGCGCACCCGAACTGCCCTGGGTAAACACTTCCCAAAGCGGCCAAGACTGCTCAGGCATCGTAGTTCCTCCGCGCACGAAGCTCTCCGTGCCTCCGTGCCTCCGTGGTGAACGCAGTCATCAAGCCGCCGACACCGAACGCGCGTGCTTCGACGCATGCGCCAACGCCGCCTCACGCACCCACGCCCCATCGTCGTGCGCCTGATTTCGCGCCGCCAGCCGCTCCGCGTTGCACGGCCCATTCCCACCCACCACCTGCCAGAACTCCGCCCAGTCAATCGCCCCGAACTCCCAATTCTTCGCCTCGGCGTTGAACGTGAGATCCGGATCCGGCAGCGTCACGCCAATCGCCTGCGCCTGCGGCACCGTCAGATTCACAAAGCGCTGACGCAGCTCGTCGTTCGTCTTTCGCTTAACGCGCCACTTGAGCAGCTCCGCCGAGTTCGGTGAGTTCGCATCGCTCGGACCGAACATCATCAGCGATGGCCACCAGAAGCGGTTCACCGCGTCCTGGAGCATCTCCCGCTGCGCCGGCGTGCCATTGGCGAGCGTCGCGCAAATCTCGTAGCCCTGACGCTTATGGAAGTTCTCTTCCTTGCAGATGCGCACCATCGCGCGCGCATACGGGCCGTACGATGCCTTGGCGAGCACCGTCTGATTCACAATCGCGGCACCATCCACGAACCAACCGATCACGCCCATATCGGCCCAGCTGAGCGTCGGGTAATTGAAGATGCTCGAATACTTCGCTGTCCCATCGAGCAGCTGATTGAACAGGTCGTGACGATCCACGCCCAGCGTCTCCGTGCCACAGTAGATGTAGAGCCCGTGCCCCGCCTCGTCCTGCACCTTGGCGATGAGCGACATCTTCCGGCGCAACGAAGGCGCCCGCGTAATCCAATTCCCTTCCGGAAGCATCCCCACGATCTCTGAGTGCGCGTGCTGCGCCATCATCCGGGTGAGCTGCTTTCGGTAGCGCTCGGGCATCCAATCCTTGGGCTCGATGCACTCGCCCGACGCGATGCGCGCGTCGAAGGCGTCGAGGAGCGCCGGTTCCTCTTGGGGCACGGTCGTCTGGGTCATAAGTCTCAATCTATAGTTGAACGGCGGACCCAGACAATCAGCGGCCGCGGGACGCGCTATCTTTCTCCACCATGACTCCGAACGCCGCCGCTGCCGCCACCGTGCCCGAAGGACGTGTCCAGCTCTCCGTCGCCGATGGAATTGGGACGGTCGAGTTCTCCCACGCCAAAGGGAACTCCCTTCCCGCCAAGCTTTTGAACGAACTGGCAACAGGGATCACGGCGCTCGGCAACGACCCGGCCGCCCGCGTGATCGTGCTCAAGAGTGCCGGGACCAGCACCTTCTGCGCCGGCGCGTCGTTCGACGAGTTCACCGCGGTCTCGACGCCCGCCGAAGGCCAAGAGTTCTTCTCGGGCTTTTCCCGCGTGATTCTCGCGATGATCCGCGCCCCGAAGTTCGTCCTCACGCGCGTCCAGGGTCGCGCGGCCGGCGGCGCGCTCGGCGTCATCGCCGCCAGCGACTACTCGTTCGCCGTACGTGGCGCACAGGCAAAGCTCAGCGAACTCCAAGTGGGGATCGGTCCCTTTGTCGTCGGCGTCGTACTTGAGCGCAAACTCGGCCTCGCACCGTTCCAGTTCCTTGGCGTGCACGCCGACTGGCACGACGCCGAGTGGTGCGAGCGGCACGGTCTCTATGCCATGCTCTGCGACGACATCACCGCGCTCGACGTCGCCGTGCACACCCACGCCACCCGCCTCGCGGCGAGCAATCCGGAGGCGATGGCCGAGATGAAGAAGATTTTCTGGGCCGGCACTGAGCATTGGGAACAACGGATGGCCGAGCGCGCCGCGATGAGCGGGCGCATGGTGCTCTCGGACTTCACGCGCGCCGCGCTAACAAAGTTCCGCGCGCGCTGAGCGCGGTCGCGCCCCGCGCGCCGTTCTACGTCGAGTACACCGCAGTGACCGCTTCCTCGAACGTCTCGTGATGTCCGCCGGAAATGATGCGCGACGTCGCATCGTAGCCCGCTGTATCGAGCCGCTTCGCCGCGTCGATCACGGTCGCGACCTCAAAGCGCGTCCCCTCGATCACGCTGAGATACTGCTCGACCGCGGTGAGATAGCCCATCATGCCACCCAACTCGGTCGGTGCATAAATCTTGTGCGCGTCGCGCAGTGTCTGCACGTCGCTCGGCTCGGGCATTACGAGATTCTCGCTTCCGCAGACTACCCGCAGCTGCGCGTTCGCCGCGATGGTCCGCACCGAACCGGGATCGAGCGTGCCACCGGACGCATTCACGACGAGCGCATCCATCGGCAACTTGAGAAAGGCGTGCTTCGAGTCCGGACCCCACGAGCGAATCCCCCGCGCCTCAAGCTCTGCGCGACGCGGCTCGCGCGACTCGCACGCGAGAATCGTCACCCCCGGATGTTCTCGCAGGCGATTCAGGATGTGCATCCCGATGTTGCCCGCGCCGATCAGCGCAATCGTCGCGCGTTCCAGCGGGATTCCGTGCGCCCGCAGCATCCCGCGAAGAATCTGATAGTTGCCCTCGCCCGTCGGGATTGACGTGTCAGCCACTACGCTTCCCTGGAAGCGCGCATGCAGAAACTCGAGCGAGCCAGTCTCGCCATCCGACATCGTCCCGTGCCCGAGGTCCTGCCCCGTCGTGATGTGGATGCCGTCACGCTGCTCCACATCCGTGAGGCACGCCGCGGCCCACGTCAGCAACTCCGCATCGCGCACATTGCCGACCCGCGCATCGTCGGTCGGCGCCAACACGCACTTCCCACCGACAATCCTCGTGATATCGCGGATGGCGAGCGGACCACCCACCTGAATCACGCGCGACCAGTGGACCTTTTCTTCCATTCCCATCGCGAGCGCGATTGCTTCACGGTCCGTCGTGAAGCCCGGCGACGTGGTCCGCTCTAGCGGCGCGATGCGAAAACCGCCGAGCGAGAGTTTCCCCGAGCCCGGCGGCGCATGTGTGGCGATGGAGAGCGTCCACGCCTCGATTGGATGCGCGTAGCGATACACCCAGACGTTTGGATTGCGCGTGGCACCCAATTCGGGGACGAGCGCGGCGGAGTCAGCCGGATTCAGAACGGTTCGTTGCACGCTGTAAGGTAGCGTCCGAGTAGCCGAACTGGACCCACATCGGAGACTCCGTTATTACAATATATTCCGATACTGTTGTTGACATATTGTTGCATTACTACAATACTATGTCCATGGTGAAGACTGCCAAAGGGCGTTCGGAGCCCACCGGGCTACACAATCGCATCGCCGTGTTACGCACGGAGCGGGGGCTCTCGCGACAGGACCTCGCGGAGTCACTCGGCGTGAACTACCAGACAATCGGCTACCTCGAGCGAGGCGAGTACAACCCGTCGCTCGATCTCGCGCTGCGAATCGCCGAGCTGTTCGCGTTGCCTGTCGAGGCGGTGTTCGCCCGGCAGCCATTCACTCCACTCTCGGCGATGCTGTATCCCCGCGCTGAGCCCCTCACGCCCCCGCCCAACGGTGACCGATGACGCCTCGCATCCCGCCGCCGCGCATCCGACGCCGCAGACTGCGCGGCGAAACACCGCCTAACTTGATGCGTATGGCGTCGTGGCGTCGCCCACGGGTCTCGAAGTCATCTGGATCGCCATCGGTACGGACAAGTGCTACCGGTGGATTCCCTCCACGTGGCACGGGTGGAACCCGATGGTGGGGGGCTCTGTTCGTTCACGTGACCACGTTGCCGAGCGCCCTCCTTTCGTGGAGGGAGCCTGATCGTCCAGAGGAGTCGAAGCTTGTTGATGCGTAGCGATTTGATGGTGGGCTCGTTGATCCGAAGAGCGCTCCTGCGTAGCTCGTGGCTCATCCGGCGCAGCGTGCCGCTGATTCTTTCGCTCGTGCTATCCGCCGCGCACTCCGCGCCGCTCCACGCGCAGGCCGTCGCGAGTTACGACTCGGCCTGGAGCGCGATTTCGCGGACCTATTTCGACACCGCATTCGTGCACGGGCGCTGGCAGCGCACGCACGACTCGCTCCGTACCGCACTCGGCGTCTCGCCGAGCGCCGACGATGTGCGTGGCGCGATTCGCGCGTTGATCACGGTCTCTGGCGCGTCGCACTTCGTATTAATCCCGGGCGAGGCCACCGCCGCGCTATCCGCGGGCGGTGGGCCGCGCGGCGCTCCTGGCACCGTCGGATTGGACCTCCGAATGATTGGCGACACGCTGGTCGTGTGGCGAGTCGCGGCCGCGAGCGCCGCGGCGTCCGCGGGAATTCGCCCCGGTCAAATCGTCACGCAACTCGACTCGCTGAAGGTCACGGAGCTGCGTGCGCAGCTGGCGAGCGCCTTCTCTACAGACCGCAAGCGTGCGCACGGGATGATCGCCAACGTGGCGAATGCGCGGGTCCACAAGAACACCGGTGATACCGTACGCGTTGCGCTCGTCGATGCGCGGGGCCGTCCGCAGGAGATCCTCCTTGTCCACACTCCGCTCGCCGGACAGCTCTCGCGGTACGGAAACTTGCCACCGATCATTGTGCGGGTCACGCACGATTCGGTACGCGTGGGCCGCGGCCGGCGCGCCACGATGGTCCCCGTCATCGGATGGTCCGGATGGTTCCCCGCGATCTCGCCGGAAATCGACCGGAGCTTTTTCGCGGCGCGCGACGCCCGCGGACTCATCATCGATCTGCGCGGCAATCCCGGCGGCGTCGTGGGGATGATTGGCGGCGTCGCCGGCCACCTCACGGACAGCGTCGTGAATCTCGGCACGATGCGTGGTCGGGGCTCGACACTCCGATTGAACACGAATCCTCGGCTCGTCGATGGCGCCGGGGTGCGGCGCGGCATCTTCCGCGGCCCCGTCGCGATCCTCGTCGATGAGCAGAGCGCGAGCGCGTCGGAGTTCTTCGCCGCGGGCCTGCAGGCGATCGGCCGCGCACGGGTGTTCGGCGATGCGTCCGCTGGCCAGGCGCTCCCCGCGGCGATGCAACGACTCCCGAGCGGCGATGTGCTGATGTATCCAATCGCCGATCACGAAACACCGAACGGGGGACGTGTTGAAGGGGTAGGAGTCGTGCCCGATGTCCCTGCTCCGCTCACGCGCCGTGCACTCCGCGACGGCCGTGATCCCGCGCTCGACGCGGCGCGCGCGTGGCTCGCGCGCACAATCCAATGAACGCAGATTCCATTCACACCCTCACAGAGGCCAAGATGACCCGTCGTTCCTTCCGTCCCGCGCTACTCGCAACCGCACTCGTCGCCTTCAGCGCGACCGCGCTCGCCGCGCAGACGCCAGCCGAGATCCTCGCGCGCTACAACAAAGTCGTCGACCCGCAGGGCCGCATCCCGTCCGTCGAAGGGATGCGCACGACCATCACGATGGAGATCCCCGCCGCCGGTATGACGGCGAATATCGTCGCCGTGCAGGCCCGTCCCAACTCGATGACGATGATCATCGACATCCCAGGCCTCGGCCAGATGAAGCAGGGCTACGATGGCACGACCGCGTGGTCCAGCGACCCGATGCAGGGGCCGCGCCTCATGGCAGGCCCGGAAGCCGCGGCCATCATCGATGGCTCGAGCCTCGCCGCGATGGCGCGTACCGCCGACATGTTCACCGCGATGGAAGCTGCCGGTGATGTGGATGTGGACGGCACGAAGGCCAACTGCGTGAAGCTCACTTGGAAATCCGGGCGCATCACAACCGAGTGCTTCTCTACCGCCACGGGGCTCCTCGTCGAGTCACGCGCGAAGCAGCAGTCGCAGATGGGAGAGGTCGAAGCCGTCTCGCGCATGTCCGACTATCGCGATATCGGTGGCATCATGGTCCCGCACAAGCTCTCCCAGTCCGCGATGGGCATGCAGCAGCTGATGACGACCACCTCGGTCGTGTTCGGCCCGCAGGATCCGAAGCTGTTCGAGCTTCCACCGGAGATTAAGGCGCTTCGTCCGCGCTAATCGTCGGCTGCCAGTCGGCTGCCAGTCGGCTGCCAGTTGGGCGCTAGTTGGGCGCTAGTTGGGCGCTAGTTTGGCGCTAGTTTGGCGCTCGTCAAAGGTCTTGAGTTCAGGGTCGGTGGTCCGCGAGAAACGCGAACTGCCGACCCTGTCCTCTTCCGCCGGTCGTCGCGCAGCTATGCGTCCGTGCGCAGACACTCTGCAAGCGCGCGCACACTCAAGTTCCCGCCGCACATCACGATCCCCACGCGCTGCCCCGTCAGCATCGGCGCGAGACGCCGCAACCCGGCAAGGCCGACCGCTCCAGCCCCTTCTGGGATATTCCCCGTGAATCGGATGAGATCGAGGACCGCCGTACGGATCTCTGCCTCGCTCACCTGCACAAAATCCGCGAGCCCAGCACGGAGCGCGCCGAACGTGATCTCATACGCCGATCCCGTCGCAATCCCTTCGGCAAAGGTCGCTGCCGGTAGCCCCGAGAGTCGCTCGCCACGCTGCCAACTCTCGAACTGCGCCGGCGCCGCGCTCGCGCCCACCGCGTAAATCCGCAAGGACGGTCGCAGCGCCGCCGCCACGGCCAGCGCCCCCACCGCCTGCGAACCGCCACCGAGTGCAATGATCAATGCGTCCAGTTCTGGCGCCTGCTCGAGAATCTCCAGTGTCATCGTGCCGGCACCCGCGATGACATTCGGATCGTTGGTCGAGTGCAGCAGGACGAGTCCTTCTTCCGCGCGGATCCGCGCGCAGGCGCGAATCGTCTCGTCGTACGTGGCTCCCTCCTCCACCAGCCGAGCACCGAGCCCCCGGATTGCCGCGTTCTTCTCGGGATTGTTTCCCACCGGCACGCAGACGGTGATCGGCATCCCGGTGAGCCGCCCCGCATACGCGAGTCCGAGCCCGTGATTCCCGGTACTCGCACCGATCCCGCCACGACTCCGCTCCTC
>JAYTDH010000128.1:0-18691 GCA_043736095.1 Gemmatimonas sp. | reverse complement strand
AGCAGAGATGACGGACGGCTCGATGCACGATTCCTGCGATCACACCGCGGAACACGCGACTGGCGAGGCCGCTGGCTGCGAGGACGGCGCCGGTCGTCGGGCCTTCTTAAGGGAGGGGCTCATGGCCCTCGCCGCGCTCACCGCACTCGGCGCGACGTCCTCGTCGCTCCACGCGCTGACGCGCACCTACGCGACAGGTCGTTCGGTCGGCGGGACGCTCCGCTATCCCGTCCCCGCGACTGATGGCACGACGATTGACGCGGCGAACAAGGTCATCATCGCGCGCTTCGCGGGGTCAATCTACGCCTTTGGTCTCGAGTGTCCTCACCGTGGCACCATGGTGACGTGGCAGGCTACGCAGAATCGGTTCTACTGCCCTAAGCACAAGAGCACCTTCCAGCCGACCGGCAACTTCATTCAAGGAAAGGCCGAGCGCGGGATGGATCGCTATCCGATCACGCGTGAGGGGGCCGAGCTCGTCGTGGTCACGGACGCGCTGATTCGCCAGACGGACGAGGGCGCGTGGACGGCAGCGAAGGTCGCCGCCTAAGCGTCGGACTCCTGTACCTCACGCTCGACCGCACCGCGCAGGATGCTCATGAAGTCCTGCGCGTTCGTGACGACACCGATGGCCTGATGCGTGCCGCGGTCCTTAAGCTTGCTCACCAAGAACTCACTCGCGTCCACGCAGATGGTTGGGAGCTCCTGCATCCCGCGCTGCGGATCCTCATAGTAAGACGGCAGCATATTGCCGACGGCGATTGAGTGCAGCGCCGTTGCGATCATCACCGCCATCGTCGCTTTCACCGCCTGAGCGCGCATGGCATCCTGCGCCGCGACCGCATCGGTGAACACATCGGGGAGCGGGCCATCGTCGCGGATGGAGCCGCCAAGCACATAGGGGACCTCCTCCACCACGCAGGCGTGCATGATGCCTTCGGTGATAATCCCCTGCTCCACCGCAGCCTTGATGCTTCCCACGCGGCGTACGGCATTGATGGCGCGCATGTGCGCGGAGTGGCCACCGGCCGTCGGCTCACCTTCGCTCGTCATGCCGAGCGTGGTCCCGACAATCGCTGCTTCGATATCATGCACGGCGACCGCGTTCCCGGCGAGGAGCGCCTGCACATAGCCATTGCGGATGAACCAGACGAGGTTGTCGCGCGCACGTGAGTGCACGAGTGCCGGGCCCGTGATCCACAGCACGTGCCCGCCCCGCCGCTTCTCCGCCACCAACATCCGCGCGATGCTCGTGTAGTCGATCGGCTTCTCACGCGAGACGGTGCTCGACATGAAATGGAACTCACCATCGGGTCCCTTCTCGCCCTGAAAGCCGTGCGCGTGGACGAGCACACCCTCGCTGCCATCCTCGGCGAGCCCGAGCACCACAAGGTCGCCTTTGTGCACGCGACGACCCTCGCGCACCCACCACGAACCATCAGGCCGGCGCACAAGAATTCCATCCATCCTCGGCTCCCTCGGGAGCACCCACGAGCCATCCGGATTCTTCACGTACGTCGGCAGATTCGTCGTCGCAAAGAATCCATCGGGGAGCACGCCATCGCGTTCCACAATCACCGTGCGCGCCGGCGGCGCGCTCGCGAGAGTGGCAGCCGTGAAGTCCGGCGGCACGTAGCGGATCGTTGCAGTAGTTGTCATCCTGATGGTCCTAGGCGCAATGGTCGTTGCGCAATCAGAGAATGCGCTTGCCGAGCGCAGAAAGAATGAGCTCGCAGGCAATCTCTGCCGTGCGATTGCGCTCGTCGAGCACGGGATTCACTTCGACGACGTCGAGCCCGACCAACTTGCCCGTGTCTGCCAACATCTCCATCGCGAGATGTGCCTCGCGGTAGGTCATCCCGCCGGGGACAGCCGTACCAACACCGGGCGCCTCCGCGGGATCAATCACGTCCATATCGAACGAGACCCAGATGCCCGCCGTGTCGCGCGTGGCGACGGCGATTGCTTCCTCGATGACCTGGCGTGTGCCCCGTTCATCGAGCGCGCGCATCGTGAATGCGGAGAGTCCCCATTTCTTGATGTGGGTGCGCTCGGGGAGATCGAGATCGCGCAGGCCTACCAAGGCAACATCACTCGTGCGCAGCGCCGGAGTCTCGCCGCTGATGCCGAACATCGCCTTGTCGCCGTGGCCGAGGAGTGCGGCGAGCGGCATGCCGTGCACATTGCCGGAGCGCGATGTCCCGGGCGTGTTCAGATCACCGTGCGCATCGATCCAGATGGCGCCGAGTCGGCCGCCCGTGGCGCGAAGATGAGCGGCGGCGCCGGCGATGCTTCCCGCCGCGAGCGCGTGATCGCCGCCAAGCACGACAGGAAACCGCCCTTCCGCAAGGGCGCTGCGTGTCTGCCGCGCGACTTCGGTACAGACATCGGTAATCGCCCCAAGGAATCGTGCGCCGCGCTGGGCGCCCTTGGCCGCATCCTCACGGAATGGAACTGCGACATTACCCGCGTCCTCGACGTCGTGGCCGAGTTTGACGAGGCGATCACGCAGATCGGTATAGCGGACGGCCGAGGGTCCCATGTCTACGCCTCGGCGACTTGCGCCGAGATCCATAGGAACGCCGATGATACGAATTGAGGTCATGCGAGGAGCTTACCGACGGGGACTCGGTGCGGACGTGTTTCGCATCCATATGCATGGCATGCGCTCACTATGCTGTGGGCGCGGCATATCCAATCAGCGCCCGGTCTGATGCCGGCCCAGGGGTGTCGTCAGTTGGCGGGCACTACTTTGGGCGTCGGCGAGAACAGACTGAGCACCATTCCGACCAAGACCACCGCGACCGCGCCGATCAAGTTGTGCCAGAGAAAGCTCACTTGCGGCATCAGGAAGCTCACGGCTCCGACCGTTCCCATGCCGGCGAGCAAGCCGACAAAGGCGCCAGCGCCGCGGGCACGCGGGATCATTGCCAGAATGAACACGCCGAGAATGCTGCCATAGAAGAACGAGCCAAAGCGGTTGACGACTTCGACAAGCGAACCGAGTGTCGCGGCATACGTTGCCACGACGCACGCGAAGAGGCCCCAGAGCGCCGTTGAGATCTTCCCGGCCTTCAGGAGCGTGGCGTCGGTGGCGTTCGGACTCACCCAGCGCCGGTAAAAATCGACGACGGTCGCGGTGGCGAGTGAGTTGAGCTCAGCGGCGATGCTCGACATCGCCGCCGCAAGAATCGCCGCAAGAAAGAGCCCCGCGAGTCCGAGCGGGAGATAGTCGAGCACGAAGCGCGGAATGATGTAGTTCACGTCGCGCGTGTTCTCGCCGACGATCTCACCCGTGCGCTTAAGCGCCTCGGCCCTCACGGCATCGACGGCGTCGTCGGCTTCAACGAAGCGTTGCGTGGCCGCCGCCGCTGGGGCAGACTCGCCTCTGGAGCGATACACCGACGCGGCTTTGGCGAATTCGCGGCGCTCGTTCACCGCCTCGCCGTAGCGCTGATCTAACTGGGTGAACTCCGCGCTCGCGGCGGCACGCGCGGCGCTGTTGTGCGCGGGATTCCAGAGCAGCGGTGGCGGCTCGAAGGCGTAGAAGAGGAACACGCCAACGCCCACCAACAGAATCAGCGCCTGCAGCGGGATCTTCCAGTACGCGCTCATCAGGAGCGACGAGCGTGCCTCCTCGACGGAGCGCGCCGAGAGATAGCGCTGCACCTGACTCTGATCGGTCCCGAAGTAGGACAGCATCAGGAAGGTGCCGCCGAGGATTCCCGACCAAAAGGTGTACGTCTTGCTCAGGTCCCAGGAGAAATCAAAGACCTGCAAGCGACCCGCGGCTCCAGCGAGATGCAGCGCATCTCCAAGGGGCACGGGCAACTTCATGATCAGCACAACCACGATGCTCAGGAGCGACGCGACAATCACGAACATCTGTTTCACGTCGGCCCACGTCACCGCCTGCACACCGCCGACGACGGTGTAGAGCACGGTCGGTACACCCATCAGCGCGACCGCCACGCGGAGGTCGAGGCCGAGAATCGCCGAGAGCACCACGGCCGGTGCGGCGAGGATGGTGCCGCACGACATGCCCCGCGAGAGCAAAAAGAGAAAGCTCGTCAGGGAGCGCGTCGCCGGGTTGAAACGGCGCTCGAGATACTCGTAAGCGGTAAAAACCTTCGCCTTGTGCATGAAAGGCACAAGCGTCACGCCGAGGATTACCATCGCGATTGGTAATCCAAAATAGAATTGCACGAAGCGCATTCCATCGGTCGCGCCCTGTCCCGTCGTGCCAATGAGCGTCACCGCAGAGAGCTGCGTCGCCATCACGGAGAGGCCGACTGCCCACCAGGGCAGTGAGCGGCTCGCGAGAAAGTAGCCCTCGATGTTTTTCGATCCAGCCGAACGGCTCAGGCTATCGCCGACAACCCAGGCGAGATACACGACCACGACCAGCCAGTTGATCCAATGCACGGTCAGGCCCCGAAGTGCGTCTGGAGATACCAGAGCGCGGCGAGGGTGATGGCTTGGATCAGGAGCACGCGGAACAGCGTGGTACGAAAAGTCGGGGATGCCATGGCGGAGAAGTTAGCGCAGTCGTTAGAGGTAGGGCGAGAGCAGGCGGGACGCGGCGTGGCCAAGTTTCACGAGCAGCGTGCGCGCGTCTACCTCCTCGAGCGTCACGGGACGCCCCTCGGCGATCTTCGCGGCGACCGCCTGATCGAGCTGCGCGGCGAGTCGAGGGTCGTGGCACTCGACGTCGAGCTCGAAGTTGAGCCGCAGACTCCGCGGATCCCAGTTGGACGAACCGAAGAGCACCCACTCGCTGTCTACGATCAACAGTTTGGTATGATCGAACGGCGGAGGAGTCACGTGCACGTGGCACCCGGGCCGTAGCACCTGCCAGAGTTGCGCGGTCGCGGCCCACTGTACGAGCGGAATGTTCACCTTGGACGGCACGACGATATCGACCTTCACGCCGCGGAGCGCAGCGACGTGCAGGGCGCCGATCAGGCCTTGGTCGGGCAGAAAATACGGCGTGACAATCCGCACGCTAAAACGTGCTCCGGCGATTGCGCCAAGCAAGACCGTACGGAGGATCTCGATATCGCCGTCGGGACCGTCGGTGAAGGCGCGCGCGGTGACGTCACCAGTGGCGAGGAGCGTAGGGAACCACTCCTCGCCATCGAGGATTTCGCGCGTAGTGAATGCCCAATCCTCGGCGAACACTTCCTGGAGCTGCCCGACAATCGGCCCTTCGAGCTTGAAGTGAAGATCGCGCACCATGCGCGGTGGAACGTCGGCGTGGATGTTCCGCGCTTGGATGTTGAGACCACCAGTAAACCCAACGCGCCCGTCGACGACGAGCGATTTGCGGTGCGAGCGGAGATTGAAAAAGGCGAGTCCCGCATCGCGCATCTTGGGCAGGAAAAGCGCGGCGCGCACACCCTCGCGGCGCAGCGTGCGCTCGACCGGCGGAAAGGTGTAACGCGAGCCGAATCCATCAATCAAGACACGCACCTGCACGCCGCGCTTCACGGCGCGGCTGAGTGCCTCAACAAACGGCTTGCCCGCTTTGTCGTCGCCGAAGATGTACGCCGAGAGCGAGACGCTGTGACGTGCCGCATCGATCGCGGACAGCATCTCGGGATAGGCTTCGTCGCCGTTGTGCAGCGGACGCACACTATTGCCAGTGAGAAGCGGCCGGCCGCTGACGGCCTCACCAAGCCGCGCGAGCGCTTTGAGCGACGCCGGCACCGTCTCCTCGGTGCCCACGCGTGCAATCATCGTGTCGCTCGGCGTGGAGTGCGGGATGCGCCGGCGCGCGCGCTGAAGCTCAGAGGCGCGACGACGGATGCGGTTGAGGCCGAGCGCCGCGAAGAGGACGGCACCGACCACTGGCACGAACCAGATCAGACCGACCCACATCAGGGCCGCGCGCACATCGCGCTTTTGGAGCAGCACGTGCCCGGTCGCCGCGAGATTGAACGCGAGGACCACGAAACCAACGGCGTAGGGCCACCAGCCGGGCAGGTCTCTGAGGAGGGCGAAAGGCATGCGTGGGGTAGAGGGCGTGGCGCCCCTGAAATCCTCGCTAGTGTGCGCCGTGAAGCAAGCCTTGAGCAAGCCTTGAGCAAGCCTTGAGCCTCCCTTGAGGCAGCCCGCGCGTTGCGGGACAGGGGCCTGAGCGGCGAAGTTGCATGGCGGTCGTGCCCGCGCTGTGCAATGCCATTTTCGCCGCCACCGGCAAGCGCATCCGCTCGCTGCCGCTCACGCATCACGATCTCTTCTGGAGCTGACGAGTGAAGCAGTGGTCGGAGACGCGGCAGGTGATGACGCAGCTCGCGGCGTGGCACGCTGAAGGGGTCGCGTGCGCGCTCGCGACCGTGATCCGCGTGCAGGGGTCAGCGTATCGGCACGAGGGGGCGAAGCTCGTCGTTGCGGCAGACGGGCGCGTCGTGGGGAATGTGAGCGGGGGATGCCTCGAGGCTGATGTGCGCGAGGTTGCACTTCGTGTCATCCGCACGGGAACGTCGGAGCGCCGCGAGTACTGCGGCAGCGCTGACGAGATCGCCGCGTGGGATCTGGGCGTGGGTTGCGAAGGCGTGGTGGAGATCCTGATTGAGCCCGTGGCCGACGGGCGCGATGAGGAGCGTGCGATGCTCGATGCCGAAGAGACGGTTGTACTGCTGACCAATCTCGTGACCGGCGCGCGTCAGGTCCTCGCAGGCAGCGCCGCCGATGCGCTCAGCGGAGCGGATTCGCGTCTGCTGCATGACGGCAGCACCGGGTACTTCGCCGACGTGATGCGCCCGCCGCCACGCTTGCTCGTGGTGAGCGCCGGCGACGACGCGCGGCATCTGGCGCGGCTCGCGTCTGACGTCGGCTTCCGCGTGGTCGTCGCAGATCGCCGGCCCGGGCTGCTCACGCGCGAGCGCTTCCCCGCTCCGATTCGACTCGTGGAGACGGATGCGGCGCGACTTGGCGAGCGCGTCGTGCTTGACGACACGAGCTTCGCCGTGGTGATGACGCACAACTTCGCGGATGACACCGAGTATCTGCGGACGCTTGTGCGTGGTCCGGCGCGCTATCTCGGTGTCCTCGGGCCGCGTCAGCGCACCGAGCGCATCCTCGGGATTCTCCGTGCCGATGGCCCGGTGGAGACGGCGCGGATCTTTGGGCCAGTTGGATTGGACATCGGCACGGATGGCGCCGAACAGGTCGCGCTCGCGGTACTCGCTGAGATGCTCGCGGTGAAGAGCGGACGTCGCGCACAGTCACTACGAGAGCGGGTCGCGCCGATTCATTCAGCGCCGACTCCTTCAGCGCCGATTCACGCAGCACCGATCCAATCCTCCGCGCCCTCAGCCACGT
Source organism: Gemmatimonas sp. (assembly GCA_043736095.1). Lineage (GTDB taxonomy): Bacteria > Gemmatimonadota > Gemmatimonadetes > Gemmatimonadales > Gemmatimonadaceae > Pseudogemmatithrix. The sequence continues at coordinate 11,365 of JAYTDH010000128.1, read as the reverse complement.
GAGCATCGCGGCGATCATCCTTGCAGCGGGCGCATCGCGGCGGATGGGGACCAACAAACTGATCCTCCTCGTGGACGGGGAGCCGATGGTCCGCCGCACCGTGCGGCGCGTGATCGATGCGGGCTGTGCGCCTGTGATCATCGTAACGGGACACGAGCCAGAGCGCGTGCAAGCGGCGTTGATTGGGCTCGACGTGCAGTACGCGACGAGCCCTGACCCCACGGGACCAACAAGTGCCTCGCTGCACGCGGGGCTCCGCACGCTCCCTGACGAGGCAGACGCGACACTCGTGATGCTCGCCGATATGGTGCACATCACGACGCCGATGCTGCGCGCGCTACTCGAGGCCAACGACGCGGGCACGGAGCCGCTCGGTGTGTCGCGGTACGGGGCTGTGTTGGCGCCGCCGCTGCTCTTCCGGCGCGCGCTCTGGGCCGAACTCCTCGCGTGGCACGGCGAGGGGTGCGGGAAGGCGGTCGTGCGCGCGCACGAGGGCGACGCGCGCATGCACGACTGGCCGACGGAGGCACTGCAGGATGTAGATACGCCCGAGGAGTACGAGCGCGTTCGCTAGCCTACGTGGCGCCTACGGAAGCATCCGCGCCAGTTCCTGCGGCGTCGGCAACAGGCAGTTCGGTGCACCACGGATAATCTTGCGCCGCACCCGCGCGACCGCGTTGTACGAGGGGTCGCGGATCGCCCGCGGGACGAGCCGCCCCAACTTCGCCAGGAGCGCCCAGATGCCCCCGAGGTGCTCCGCTACTGCGAGCACGGCATCGGAGTGGGTTCGCACATGCTCGACGCCATTTACCTTTTCCACCCAGAGCAACGACTCCACCATCTCAAGACCCGCATGTCGCTTTCGGATCCCTCGCCCCGCGACTCCTTCGCGCGCCGCGAAACACACATTCGCCTTCCGGTCGTGATCGAGCACGAAGCGAACCGAGCGCGTGCAGAACCCGCAGTCTCCATCGTACACAAGGATTGGTGCGGACTGGGTGTAGCTCATCGCGGTTGAACCGCGAGATGCACGCTGCGGAACGATCCGTCGCGCAGAAAGGCCACCGTGAGCCGATGCACGTCGTCACTGCGCATGATGAACGTGTGATGCGCGTCCACCGAGGCGTGATCCGCTTCACCCACCAGATGCGTTGCGTCCACCGTCACCTTGCCGTCGTGGAGTCCAGCGATCACACCGATTTCAACACCGTGTGGCGCTGACATCCGACGCACCGTCGACACCGAATCGGTCCGTAGCTCGCGCATCGGCTCAAGTAACCAACCCGCCACGGGCGAGAAAAAATCCGCGGAGTGCGACCCCTGATTCGGCGGAGCAATCATCACGATGCGGCCCACGCCAGGCGGGGGCGAGGGCTGCGCGACTATCCATCGGGCAAGGATGCCGCCGAGGCTGTGCCCGACGAAGTGCACCGTCGTGTGCGCCCCGCGTCTGGCGTCGAGTTGCAGTCGGACCGAATCGCCAAGTTCGGCGATGCTGCAGCAGTAGCTCGAGTAGCCGAGGCTGAGGACGTCGTATCCGGCGGCTTGGATGGCGCGCTCAAGGGGGGCCATAGAGCGCGTGGTGCGGCCCATGCCGTGGAGGAGGACCACAAGTTCCGTGGATGCGGCTTGGCTCGGCGGCACTGCGCTGGCCGCCGGCCTTCCCGCGGCTGAAATGCCGAGGATCCCCGTGACCAGCAGCAGCAGAGCGAGGCGCATCTTCGGCATAGTGGCAAGCTGAGCGATGTGGTGCCATTATGCCAGTGTCCCTACTGGAGTTAGCGATGCCCCTCCCCCCCTCCATCCAAGCCACAGACGGCACCAAGCTACGGCTTGTCGAGTGGGCCACCGAGGGCCCGCGCGGCACCGTGCTGATTGTCCACGGGCTAGGCGAGCACATCGACCGCTACGGGCACGTCGCGGAATGGCTCGCCTCGCGCGGCTTCCGCGTTGTGGGCTACGACCAGCGCGGGCACGGCCAGTCCGAGGGAATGCGCGGACTCATCCCGACGCGCGACGCGCTGTTCGATGATCTCGCGCTGGTGATCGACGCCGTGCGTCCCGCGCACGGTCCGCTGATTCTTCTTGCCCACTCGATGGGGGGCGCGATTGCGGCGCTGTTCGTCGCGCGCGCGCGTCGGCCCGTCGATGCATTGATCCTCTCGTCGCCGGCGCTCGAGGCGGATCTCTCGCTCATGCAGCGGATTCAGTTGGCCGTCGGCGGCTGGCTCGCCCCGGAACTCGCGCAGAGTAACGGACTTGATCCGCAGATGATTTCGCATGCCGGCGCCGTGGTGCGCGAGTACATCGAGGATCCGCTCGTGCACAATCGGATATCGGCGCGCCTCGCCAAGTGCATCATCGATGCCGGCGAGGATGTACGGGCCGCCGCGCAGCGGTGGACCGTGCCGACGCTGCTCCTCTATGCGGGCGACGACAAACTCGTCTCACCGCGAGGGAGCGATGCGTTCGCGGCCAACGCCCCCCGTGAAGTCGTGGAGGCCACCCGCTTCGATGGCCTGTACCACGAGATCTTTAACGAATCGGCGGCGCTGGCCGCCCCCGTCTTCACGCGGTTGGAGCAATGGCTCGATGCGCGGTTCCCACGCAAAATGGCGTGATATTCACGGCGTGATATTCACGGCGTGATGATTACCGCCGCGTCGGCCACACCGCCGCGTGTGCTCGTGACCCGCGCATTCGCTTCGATGCGCTGCCCCGTGGTGGCCCGCACCCGCAGCGCGACCGTCTTCGTCTCGCGCCCCCCCACGTAGAACTCCGTCCCACGACCGATGCTGCGGAGGCCACTGCCTTCGATCGTCAGGAAATCGGCGCGCACAATCAGCACCCGCTTGGCCTGCTCGAGCGCCGTCGGAATCAGCCCGCTGTTGCGCACGGTCACGCGCACTTCGTGCGTGGCAGAATCTGCCGACATGCGGACCTTCACCACCTGCACGTTGGTGATGCTCACAGCCGGCAGCTCAAGCGACATCGCGAGATTGAACATCGCCTGATTGCGGGCCCACTTCTCGAGCGCCTGTGGCGGTCCGTTCTGTGACCAGAACTTTGGATTCGCGCCGCCAACTTCAACCTCGCCGAGCGTCGGGTGCTGGACCTTCGTCCACGCCTGGTAGCCAGCGCCGCCGTACATCTCGTCGTTGTAGCGCAGAACCTCGTACTGATCCCAGTTGCCGTCGCCATTGTAGTCGCGCTCGCGCCCACCATTCCAGAGTTCGTCGCCGTACCAGACCTGTCCCATCTGGAAGTAGCCGAAGTCCGGGCCATGACCGAAGAGCGCCTCAGGAACTTCCTTCCCCTTTGGCGCGAATCGATTGGAGTACGTCATGTAGACATCGCCCGCCCACGGATAGTTCGTGTGCGAGAGCCCGACCGAATCGAAGTGCTGCAGGAGCCGGAGATCCGACGGGAACATGCACTCGTTCTGCAGGCAGGTGCTCGGTCCGCGCAGATGCATCGGGACAGCGGTGTCCATCGAGTTGGTGACGCTGATATTCGGATGCGTCAACTGCCAGAGGAACACCGCGCGCGTCTCCGGCTCAGACAGCGGATACTCTCCAGCCCCGAACTGTGTGTTGCCACGACCCGTGGCCTCGGTCATCGGGCGCCAGTTGTACGGGTAGTTCCGGTGCAGATCGAGTCCGCCGATACCATCCTCGTTGTAGCGGCCATCGCGATCGTTATCGATGCCCTCGGGAAAGACCATGTAGTCACCGCGCCCCGCACCAACAAAGCGCATCAGGCGCCCCTTGGCGTCGAGCGAATCCACGACCGCATTCCCCTTCCCGGCGCCGACAAACTGGCGCATCTGGCGGACGAACCCGTCACCATCGAGATCTTCTCCATCGTCCTCGTCCAACAGGCCATCTCCATCGCTATCGTACGGGCGCACCGTGCTGCGATTCATCAGCGGCGTGAGCTTGTACATATCCGCGCCATCGGGATTGTTGTTCGGGCGCAGATAAATGGCTTTGGTGTCGAGCAGCTGTGTGATTGCCGGATCCTTCCCGTAGTTCTCAATCAGGTGCCAGGCGAGGTACATCACGCTCGCGCTCGCCGTGATCTCCCCCGAATGGCGACCACCCTCGAAGTACGCCGCCGGCTTGTTCGTGTCCTTGCCGGTCTTGGTGTTCGTGACGATCAACTGCCAGATGGGCTGGCCTCCGAACGAGCGTCCAACCTCAACCATCTGGACGAGATCGGGCTTCTCCCGCGCCCAGCGCTCCATCCAGTAGTTCATCTCCGCGGTCGTGTGGTAGTGCTGGAAGTCCATCACGCCCCACTGCTTGGGCGTGACCTCCGCATAGTTCGTCAGCGCGAGAGTCGAGTTGCCGTCGCGCGTCCCAGGGATCGTCAGCACTCGGCGCACGGTATCGCGGCGCGCCTGCTGTCCGCCACCAAACTGGGCCTCGAGCGGCAGGGAGAGGAGCGGGAGCAGCGCCAGAGCGGCGAGGGAGAGGCGATGACCGGGACGCATCGGCGAAGGGGCTAGTGTTGGGAGGAGGCGCGGACCTCAGGACAACGCGCCGAGGCGAAGCGGCGTTGGGATTAGTGTCCGTCCGAAATAGAAGCTATCCCTGCCTCGACTCTGGGGCACCGGCCGTACAAGTTTCCGTATCTGTCTTCCCGCACACTCCGGAGTCGGCCGTGGCCTTCGGCAAGTCCAAGTCCAAGCAGTTCACGACGTCTGGCGATCTGGCCAACTCCCTGCGCGGTTTGGGGAAGGCCGAGGCCGCCGACGCGCTCGAGGAACTTGATGACGCGACCGCGGCCGCCGTGCTGCAGTCGCTCAACCCCGCCGTCGCCGGCGACATCATCGGCGAGCTCGAGAGTGACCGGCGCGAATCGATGTTCCGCCTCGCGCCGATGGGAGTCACCGCACAGTGGTCGTTGAATCTCTCGTTCCCCGACGAGAGCGTCGGCCGGTTGATGGAGATGCCGCCTGCCGTGTTCAAGGCGACAGACTCGGTGGGGAACGCCACGCAACGCGTACGCGAACTCGCCAAGAATATCTTCTTCACCTACGCGTTTGTCGTCGATGCCGATCGCGTGTTGATTGGCCTCGTAACGATGCGCGACCTCCTCACGTCGCACGACGACGCACCACTGGAAGAAGTGATGATTCGCGATGTCTTCACCTTGCAGCCAGCCACACCGCTGGAAGATGCCATGAAGGCGGTCGTGCTCAAGCACTTCCCCGTCTATCCCGTCGTCGATGATGCCGGACGACTGCTCGGGCAGGTCCGTGGGAGCGCGATGTTCCAAGAACAGGCTTTCGAGATGTCGGCGCAGCCTGGCCGCATGGTCGGTGTCGACGAAGAAGAGCGCCTCCTGACGCCCTGGCTGCGCGGTCTCAAGTTCCGGCATCCTTGGCTCCAGCTCAATCTCCTCACCGCATTCCTCGCGGCCGGAGTGGTGGGATTCTTCCAAGGCACGCTCGATCAGATGGTCATCCTCGCCCTCTTCTTGCCCGTGCTCGCTGGTCAGTCCGGGAATACGGGGTGCCAGGCGCTCGCGGTGACCCTGCGCGGCATGACGCTCGGCGAAATGGAACCGGGAATCGGCAAGCGACTCGTCGCAAAGGAAGCATTGCTCGGTGTCATGAATGGCTTCCTCGTGGGGCTCGTGGCCGGCGCGGGAATGTTCGTGGTCGCGCGCGCGCAGGGGAATCCGAATGCACTCCCGCTCGCGGGCATCGTTGTCGCGGCGATGATGGGGTCGTGCGTGATCAGCGGGATCTCGGGCGCGTTGATCCCGCTCACGCTCAAGAAGATTGGCGCGGATCCGGCGACAGCCTCAAGCATCTTCCTCACCACGGCGACGGACGTAGCGAGCATGGGCATGCTGCTCGGGCTCGCGACGCTCTTGCTGATGTAGTGACAGGCCGAGCGGCTACCGCGCTGGCGCCGCCACGACCCGCAACACCCGCCCGTCTCGGCTGTCGGTGAGGAGGTACAGAAAACCATCAGGTCCCTGCACCACGTCACGGATTCGTTCGCGCAGTTCGCCGAGGTATCGCGTCTCGCGCGTGACGTTGCCATCCGTCAGAGTGAGACGCACGAGTCCGCCCGGACTCAGCGAGCCGACGAAGACGTCGCCCGTGAATCCCGCGTACTTGTCGCCCGTGTAGAAGGCCATCCCGCTCGGTGCGATCACGGGATCCCAATAGTAGACCGGCTGTTCCATGCCCTCTTTCGCGCGACCTTCGCCAATCCTGAGTCCGGAGTAGTCGCGGCCGTAGGTGATGACGGGCCAGCCGTAGTTCTTCCCCGCCTCCGGATGATTCAGCTCGTCCCCTCCGCGCGCGCCGTGCTCGATGGTCCAGAGCGCGCCCGTTTCCGGATGTAGCGCCGCACCCTGCATGTTGCGGTGCCCGTACGACCAGATCTCCGGAAGCACATCACTGCGCCCGACAAAGGGGTTGTCGAGCGGAACCGTCCCGTCGGGATGGATGCGCACGACTTTGCCGAGCGTGGTGGAGAGATCCTGCGCCTTTTCGCGCTGCGTCATCCGCTCGCCCTGCGTGATGAAGAGCAGACCGTCGCGCGCGAAGACGAGGCGCGATCCGTAGTGCCCACCCCCCTCGACTTTGGGACGCTGCCGATAAATCACCTGCAGATCAACGAGCGCATTTCCCTCGAGCCGCGCACGCGCGGCGCTCGTCCCAGCCTTTTCACCGTCGGGTTCCGCATAGGTGAGGTAGACGAGCTGATCGCTCGCAAAATCGGGACTGACGGCGACGTCGAGCAGGCCGCCCTGCCCCACCGCGTAGACCGGCGGTACGCCCGCGAGCAGCGCCGAGAGCGTGCCATCGAGGTTGACGATGCGGAGTCGACCCGGGCGCTCGGTGACGAGCATCCGTCCATCAGGGAGGAAGGCGAGTCCCCACGGGTGCTCGAGCCCACGCGCGACGGTCTCGACAGAGAGGACGCCGCTCGTGGAAGCGGGCTGCGGTGACGGCGTCGAGAGTCCGGCTTCGGCGGGATCCGACCCGCGGCAGGCGACGAATACGAGCGCGGTGCAGACTGTGACTGCGCGAGTCGAGGAACGAGTCATCACGTGCATCGGAAAACGAGGCATCAGGTGCCTCGGTAAGCGCGTCAGAGTAGGCATACCGGAAACCCTACGTCCATAATGCCTTCCGCGCCAGCAACGGAGGGCGCATCTTGCGCGGGCGCGCGTGGCCTACCGTTCAACGTTCCGTGTTCACTGACGCGCGCCACCCCTTTTGACCGTGGATTTTTCGATGCTCCTCTCGCTCGCGCTCGCCGTCGTGCTCGCCGCCGACACGCTGACCTACCCCGTGATCAATCACGCGCACCAGGCCGGCGAAATGCGGGTCGTGCGCGACGCGGACTCGGTGGTGGTCACCTACGCGCACATCGACCGCAATCGCGGGCGCTGGTTGCAGACGCGCTATACCATCGACGCCTCTGGGCAGGTGATTGGTGGTGAGCACCGTGCGATGACTCGCGCGGGAGTGGTGAGCACATCGGCAGACCGCTTCAGGATCGACGGTGACTCGGTGCGCTTCACGCGCAACGGCACGGATCGCGTCGTCGCTCGCGAGGGTGGCTTCTTCGGCCTCACCGACCGAACGCCGTGGGACCTCGCGCTCCTCGCGCAGCATCTCCTCGCGACAAGTACGCGCTCGGCGCGAATGCTCCCGGGGACGCTGACGGCTCGGGCGGAAATCGCTGCAGACACGAGCGTGCAGACTTCGCGTGGACGTCAGCGCGTGCGGATGGTGATGATCCATCTTTCCGGCCTCACGCCGCAGGGCGCGTGGATCGACACCCAAGGGCGACTCGTCGCGGGGACCGTGGGCTGGTTCATCGCGGTGCATCCCGACTTCGTGGAGGCGCTGCCGACCTTCCGCGCGATCGAGACGAGGTATCGCGATGCTGCCGGTATCGCGATGGCGCAGCGCATCCCGGTCGCCGCACAGGGAACGGTCGTGATCCGCAATGCCGACGTGTTCGACGTCGCTCAGGGTGTGCTTGTGCCACGGCAGATGATTGTCGTGCAGGGGGATCGCATCACGGCGATGGGACCAGTTGCCTCGACGCGTGCACCGCGCGGTGCCACGGTGATCGATGCCACGGGGAAGACGGTCGTCCCCGGGATGTGGGACATGCACACGCACTATCAGCTCACGAGCCAGACGAGCGTCGAGCCGCGGCATCTCGCGACTGGCGTCACGACGGTCCGCGATATGGCGGCCGATACCGACGTGGGCGTTTCGCACCGTGACCGCGCGAATTCCGGAACGCTCGTGGCTCCGCGCAGTATCCTCGCTGGATTTATCGAGGGACCTCCACTCTGGCGCGGCCCCAGCGCAGTCATCGTGAGCACCGAAGCCGAGGCGCGCGCGGAGGTCATTCGCTACGACTCACTCGGCTACAAGCAGATCAAACTTTATAATGTGGTGCATCCGGATCTCGTGCCGACAATCGCCGCCGAGGCGCACAACCGTGGGATGCGGCTCAGCGGGCATATCCCGCGAGGCTTGAGTGTCAGTGCCGCAATCCGACTCGGCTTCGACGAAGTGAATCACGCAGCGTTCCTGTTCGCGACGCTCTATCCCGATTCGCTGTTCGTCCCAGAGATGCGCGCGTATTCGCTCGTCGCGAGTGTTGTTGCGCGGAACACTGACGTGGATGGCGCGGCGATGTCGGCGCTCATTGCAGATCTCAAGGCACATCACACGGTGATCGACGGCACCTTCAACCTGTGGATGCAGGACTCGACTGGTGCAGACTCGACCGGCGCACGCGCGAACAACCTCGCGTACCTGCGATTGATCAAACGCCTCTACGACGCGGGGATCACGCTGGTGGCCGGCACTGACGGCTCGAGCTACAACGCAGAGCTCGAAGCGTACGAGATGGCGGGGATTCCCGCGGCGGCGGTGCTGCGGATCGCCACGCTTGACGCCGCTCGCGTGATGGGCGATGAGGCGAACTACGGCTCAATCGCTGTCGGCAAAGTCGCCGATCTCCTGATTATCGACGGACGTCCGCAGGAGCGAATCGGCGACTTGAGGAAGATCGAACTGGTGATGCGCGCGGGGCGCGCGTACAAGCCGGCGGATCTGCTGAGTGCGGCGAACACCTCGGTGTATCGCTGACGCTCCCTCGACGGTGGACCAATCGGCGGCGGCGCTAGACCTGCTTCACCGCGGCGACCGCGTCGATTTCGATGAGGAAGCCGTGGTGCAGCTCCTTGGTCGGCACGATGGCGCGCGCCGGCTTGTACGGGCCGAGGATTCGTGCGTAGACCTCGTTCACCTGACCCCAGAGCGCGATGTCCGCGATGTACACGGTCATCTTGAGCGTGTGGGCGAAGTCGCTCCCCGCGGCGTGCAGGATCGCTTCAACATTGCGCAGCGTGCACTCTGTTTGCTCTTCAATCGAGCCGAGCTTGCGCTCGCCGGTTGCGGGATCAATAGCGAGTTGCCCAGCGACATAGACCACGCCGTGGTGCACCGTCGCCTGTGCGTAGTGGCCGGCGGGAGTCGGTGCGTCGGACGTGAGGATGCGGCGGATCTCGGTCATCGCGTTCCGTCCCGCATCAGTTGAGATACGGATCAGCGCCGTCGGTGTCGTTCGGGTGCATCTCCTTCCACTTCATCCGACGTCCACGCGGCTTCGCCTTCGCACTCGCGGGTCCCTTCGGGAGCGGGGGACGCTCGTTCTCCGGGATCAGATCCTTCACCATCTCCACCAGTTGGTGTGAGAGATGCTGCCCGTACTTGTACAGCGCGATGACCCGGGCGCGGTTGCCCAGGAGGAAAGCGAGGATCGGCTTGGCGGCTTTGGCCGAGTTGCAGGTCTTGCAGCAGAGCACGAGGTTGTCGCGGCGATCGTAGGCCGTGAGCCCGCGCCGCGGCGTGACGTGGTCGAGCGTGATCGTCCGCTCGGCCACCGTACGCTCGCAGTAGGCGCACACCGGGCCGTGCTGCTCAAGGAGCCAGCGACGCGTTTCGATGTACGCGGCGCGGCCCGTGGGCACGGAGGTGAGCGCCGGTTGGCGCGTCTTGCTGGCCACCTTCCCGGCGCCACCACGCCGTCCTCGTCCCCCTCGTCTGCTAGTGCCGGTCATCTTAATAGAAGCGGTTCAGAATTAGTCGTTAGTCGATCCACCCTCGGAATCTACCGCACCCAGCCCTCCTGCGCCCCCTCTGGCAACGACGGACTCACAACTTCCGTGCTGCAGCTGCCAGTTCCTTGAACTTTGAACCATTTATGCGCACCTTAGCTTCACCCGTTCTAGGAGCCAGGCTGCCGTGCGCGTGATTGTCGTGGGAGGTGGTCCCGGTGGTCTCTACGCCGCGCTGCTCCTCAAGCAGCGCCACCCACACGCGCACATCACGGTCCACGAGCGCAATCGTGCCGACGACACCTTCGGGTGGGGCGTCGTGCTGTCGGATCAAACCGTCGACAACCTCCGCGCCGCCGACCGCTCCTCGGGCGAACGGATCGCGGCGGCGCTGCACCGCTGGGACGATATCGAGGTCCATTTCCGGGGCGAAAGTAGTCGCTCGGGTGGACACGGGTTCAGTGGGATCGGCCGCAAGCTGCTCCTCGCGATTCTTCAGGACGCCTGCCTCGCCTGCGGGGTCGAACTGCGCTTCGAGGACGAACTCCCCGACAATCTCGACGCGCTCGCCGCGACTGGTGAAGTAGACCTAATCATCGCCGCCGACGGCCTCAACTCGCGAATTCGCGAGCGCTATCGCACAACCTTTGGCCCTGACACTGATCTCCGGCACTGCCGCTACGTCTGGCTCGGCACGCCACGCCGCTTTGATGCATTCACCTTTGCGTTCAAGGACACGCCGCACGGCTGGTTCCAAGCGCACGCCTACCAGTTCGACGATTCCACCTCAACCTTTATCGTCGAGACGCCGCAGGAGGTGTGGGACCGTTCGGGACTCGGCGAAATGAGCGCCGAGGAGGGAATCGCCTTCTGCGAACGCTTGTTCGCGGATCAGCTCGAAGGCGCGCCGCTCCTGAGCAACGCCAAGCATTTGCGCGGCTCCGCGCAGTGGATTCGTTTCCCTCGGGTGACCTGTCGCTCGTGGGTGCACTGGCTCGACGCGCCAGCCAAGCGAGTACCGGTCGTGCTGCTCGGCGATGCCGCGCACACGGCACATTTCTCGATTGGTTCTGGCAGCAAGCTGGCGCTTGAGGATGCGATTGCACTCGATCAGATTCTCGCCGCCGAACCGAATGTGGAGCGCGCGCTGAAGCGCTATCAAGCCGAGCGATCGGTGGAGGTGCTCAAGCTCCAGAACGCGGCGCGCAACTCCACCGAGTGGTTCGAGCACGTCGATCGGTACGCG